>CAKQXQ010000008.1 GCA_934292805.1 uncultured Roseburia sp.
AAATAAGATTAGTGAGGTGGTCTAATGAAAGAATTAGTTGAAGTAATTGCCAAATCACTAGTTGATTACCCGGACGAGGTTACAGTAACTGAAACTGAGAACGAAAAAGCGATCGTATTAACACTGTGTGTTGCACAGTCTGATATGGGCAAGGTAATCGGCAAACAGGGCAGAATTGCCAAAGCAATCCGTGCAGTTGTGAAGGCAGCAGCCTCAAAAGTAGAAAAGAAAGTTATTGTTGAGATTATGCAGTAACATTGTGGGCTATCCCAGTTTAGCTGGGGTAGCTTTTTTCTTATAACATATAGAGAAGAAATGAAAGGAAGAACCTATGGAAGATTTGTTACAGGTAGGCGTGATAACAAGCACACATGGTGTCAGAGGGGAAGTGAAAGTTTTCCCGACGACGGACGATCCGGCCAGATTCAAAAAGCTGAAAAATGTAGTGCTGGATACCGGGAAAGAAATGATCGATCTTGAAGTCGCCGGTGTTAAATTTTTCAAAAACATGGTCATTGTGAAGTTCAAAGGCATTGATAATATCAATGATGTAGAAAAATATCGCCAGAAAAGTCTTTATGTAACCAGAGAAAATGCGGTGAAATTAAAGAAAAATGAATATTTTATTGCAGATCTTATCGGACTTGCTGCAAAGTCGGATGAGGGGGAAGATCTGGGAATCTTAAGTGATGTACTTCAGACCGGAGCAAATGATGTATATGTACTCAGCAAAGAAGGCAGCGATGATATTTTACTTCCGGCGATCAGGGAATGCGTAAAAGAAGTAGATCTGGACAATGGGGAGATAACAGTTCATTTATTGCCGGGACTTCGTGAACTGAACGAAAAATAGTAAGAAAGTCAGGAGCTCATAGAGATGAATTTTCATATCTTAACTTTATTCCCGGATATGGTGCTGCAGGGACTGAATACCAGTATTATCGGAAAAGCAGCAGAAAAACAATTATTGTCGATCGAGGCAGTAAATATCAGGGATTATACAACGAATAAACATGGAAAAGTAGATGATTATCCATATGGAGGCGGTGCTGGAATGTTGATGCAGGCACAGCCTGTGTATGATGCCTGGAAATCTGTAGCAGACCGTATTACTTCAGAAAAAGATGGGGTGAAAAAACGTATCAGAACGATATATGTGACACCTCAGGGTCCGACTTTTACACAGACAATGGCGAAAGAACTTGCAAAAGAAGAAGACCTGATTTTTCTCTGTGGCCATTATGAAGGAATTGATGAGCGTGTTCTGGAAGAGGTAGTGACAGATTATGTTTCCATTGGTGACTATGTTCTTACCGGCGGAGAGCTTCCGGCAATGGTAATGATCGACGCGATTTCCCGTATGGTGCCCGGAGTTTTAAATAATGAGGTATCCGGCGTGACGGAATCTTTTGAGGGATACCTGTTAGAATATCCGCAGTATAGCCGCCCAGAGAAGTGGAAAGAGAAAAAAGTTCCGGAGGTTTTATTAAGCGGTAATCAGAAGAAAATCAGAGAATGGCGCAAGGAAAATGCGATATTACGCACGAAACAACGCAGACCGGATATGTATGAGGAATACATGCGTCTGCAGGGCTGCCTTTTGCAGCTGAAAAAGAATAAACTACTTCTTATTGATATGATAGAATTAATTGAACGTGGACAGGCTGTCCTGATCAAAGAAGAGGGAGCCAATATCTGTCTGAGGGACAAAGAGAGCGGAATTTATTTTCTTACGGCGGTCAATCCGAAAGAAGGAGAGAGGTTGCTGGCTCTTATTCCAAATGAACCATCAGTTACTGCTGTAGTACATCAGGATTTCTTATGCAGCCTGGCAAAAGAATATTTGCAGTCAGAAAACGTGTTAAGCTGTTATCAGGCAGTCTATACCAGAAGAGAAAAGCTGCCGGTTACCGGTCTCTATCGGCTGGATCAGGAAGAGCAGGATACAATGCCGAAAATCTGCAGACTGACGGAAGAATATGCAAAAGAAGTATTTAAGCATTACACAATGGCAGAAAATATCGAGTATATCTATGACAGGATAGAAAAAGGCTGGCTTTACGGAGCATTTGTGGAAGAAAAACTGGCGGGATTTATCGGCATGCATAAAGAAGGCGGCATTGGAATGTTAGAAGTATTGCCGCAGTTCCGTGGACGTGGGATCGCAAAGGCGTTAGAGACATATATGATAAATCTTCTGGTAGAGCAGGGGCTTACTCCATATGGACAGATTGTAGTTGATAATCAGATTTCGGAAAAGCTGCAGGAATCACTTGGCTTATATTTATCGAAAACACCTGTTTACTGGGTGGGAAATGTGTAAAAATGCCTTGACATTATATACTCAACATGGTAAAATAAATGAGTTGTGAATAAACGAGATGGTCCTCTGTTACGAATAGGCGTATTAAGAACATCCAAATAATAGGAGGTCACAAAATGAACGCAAATGAAATTATTAAGAGCATTGAAGCAGAACAGTTAAAAGCTGAAGTACCAGAATTCCGTGTTGGTGATACTGTAAAAGTTTACGGTAAAATCAAAGAGGGAAACCGTGAAAGAATTCAGATCTTCGAAGGTGTTGTAATTAAGAGACAGGGTGGAAGCAACCGTGAGACATTCACAGTTAGAAAATTATCTAACGGATGTGGCGTTGAGAAAACCTGGCCATTACATTCTCCAAACGTTGAGAAAGTAGAAGTTGTTCGTGCTGGTAAAGTAAGAAGAGCTAAATTATTCTACTTAAGAGACCGTGTTGGTAAGAAAGCAAAAGTTAAAGAATTAGTAAAATAGTTCAATGCATGCGGGAGCTGTAAAAGAAGCGAGAGTTTCTTTTACAGCTTTTTTTTCTGAAATAGTACTGTACAAAATATATAAAAAATTAAATAAAAAATTGTGCAAAAGTGACGTTGCAAAAGTACCGGGGGGGGGGTAAACTACAGATGGAATTTAGAGATGAAATCAATTCATATACCACAGAAAGAGACCGTTTCAATAGCGGTCTTTTTCTTATGCCTAAAAGCGACAATCGATGTTGTTTTACATCTATTCCGAATGATCACGTAAATATTTTTTGGAATTGCAGCGATAAGTTTGTTGCTGATTTCAATTTTTCTGATAAGATATAAGAGAGAAAAATGTCTGCAGGAAAGTGTATCAATAGAATTGAACAAAGAATGCAAATTTTGCAGCAGACAATCCTTGATTATTTTTACGAGGAGCAGTAATGAATGAGCACATTAAGAGAAAAAAGAAAGAAAGAAAAAAGAGCAAAGATCGGAAGAATGACGACAGACTGGACAGTAGTTGGCATACTTATGGCAGTAGCAGTCTGCTGTATCGGATATCTGGTCTGGCATAATTACAGTATCCATGTGCAGGAACTGGAATACGAGAGAATGCGCGAGCAGGAAGAAGCTGTGTCAGAAGAAACAGAGATGCCCGAACAGGTAACAGAGACAGAGGAAGCAGAAAGCACGGAGGATGAAAAGATATATTGTGAACCGGTCTACGATTTTGAAGAACTGGAAGCAGAAAATGAAGATATCTATGCATGGATCGTTGTGCCGGGAACGCTGGTAGATTATCCGGTTCTGCAGTCGGAGACAGATAACTATTATCTGGACTATAATATCGATCACACAAAAGGATACCCGGGCTGTATTTATACGAACAGCTGCAATCAGAAAGATTTTTCGGATTACATCACTGTTTTATATGGACATAATATGAAAAAGGGAACCATGTTCGGAAGCCTGCACCGTTTTGAGGATGAAAACTTCTTTGCGGAGCATGATAAAATCTATGTATACACAAAGGACAGACGCCTTACTTATACGATCCGCGAGTCTGTGAAATTTTCCGATGTTTATATTCCGGCAGAATATCCTGTGAATGAACTGGCGGGAAGGGATGCTTTTTTGGGTGATCTTGAAAAATATATGGACAATCGTGCATCGCATAGCAGAGAAGGAGTGAGCACAGGGGATTCGGACAAGATCATTACACTTTCTACCTGTGTGAATGGTGAGAGAAACAGGCGTTATGTGGTTATCGGTGTGCTGACAGAAGAAGCCTATTATTGCGAATAGGTAAACTTTGTGGTAATCTATAAGCTGATACGAAAAAAAGGCATACCGGCAGGAATATCCATAGATAAGAGAGGATTCTGGAGTGAGAAGACGTAAAAGCGGACTGAATTTTAGCAGAAGAAAGAAAAAGATAAATATGTCAATTGTAAAAGAGGTGATAAGCTGGGTGGCAGAAATTGCCATCACGCTTGTGATCGCATTTACCTTTGTTTATTTTGTCGGACTGAGAACAAGTGTTATTGGTCAGTCAATGGCAGATACGTTGTCAAACGGAGATCAGATACTCGTCAATCGTTTTATTTATAAAGTGACAGATCCAAAACCAAACGACCTGATCGTATTTTTACCGAATGGTAATGAAAAATCCCACTATTATGTAAAGCGCGTGATTGCTGTTCCGGGGGATACGGTACAGATCAAGAGTGGTGCAGTCTATGTGAACGGTGAGTTGTTTGAGGAAGAAGTAGACGTATCTGCAATGGAAGAAGCAGGGCTTGCAGCAGATGAGATCAAGCTGGAAGAGGATGAATACTTTGTTCTGGGAGATAACCGTAACAATAGTGAAGACAGCCGATATGCCAATATTGGAAATGTAAAAAAAGAATATATGATAGGCAAGGCCTGGTTTGTTGTGTCTCCATTTAAGAAATTTGGATTTCTATAAGGATTCAGGTGGAAGAGAAGAGGCATTACAAGAAGGAATAAAAAGAAAGAATGAGGTTATAATATGCAGTTTCAGTGGTACCCTGGTCATATGACCAAGGCAAAACGTCAGATGCAGGAAGATATAAAGCTGATCGATCTTGTGATCGAACTTGTGGATGCGAGGATTCCGCTAAGCAGCCGCAATCCGGATATTGACGAGCTTGGCAAGAATAAAGCAAGATTAATTATTATGAATAAATCAGATCTGTCTGATGAAGAACAGAACAAGGAGTGGGCAGCTTATTTCAAAAAAATGGGCTACTATGTTGTGGGACTTGATGCACGTACCAAAAACGGCATGAAGACAGTGACAAATGTTGTAATGGAAGCATGTAAGGAGAAGATTGAACGTGACAGAAGACGTGGTATCGTAAATCGTCCGGTAAGAGCTATGGTAGTTGGAATTCCAAATGTCGGAAAGTCAACATTTATCAATTCCTATGCCGGAAAAGCATGCGCCAAGACCGGAAATAAACCGGGTGTGACAAAGGGAAAACAGTGGATCCGTCTGAATAAGAATATCGAACTTCTGGATACACCGGGAATTCTGTGGCCAAAATTCGAAGATCAGATGGTAGGACTCCGCCTGGCTTTGATCGGAGCGATCAAAGACGAAATTTTAAATATTGATGAACTTTCTCTGGAACTGATCAAAGTCCTGACGAAGGACTATGCCGGAATCCTTAAGGAACGCTATGAAGTGGAAGAGGAAAAGGAGCCGGTACAGGTATTGGAGCAGATCGCAGAAAAAAGAAAATGTATTTCCAAAGGGAATGAGCTTGACTACAGCAAGGCAGCAGCACTTCTGATCGATGAATTCCGCAGCGGAAAGCTGGGTAAGATCACTTTGGAACGACCATCACAGGAATAGAGCAGGAACGAGAATGGAAGAGAAGAAGATCGGTGAGATTAAAGAGGAACTTAAGAAGACAGCAGATGAAAAGCTGGATGCCTTTATAGAATGCTATGGCACAGACAGCCGCCAGGGCGTTGTAAAGCTTGTAGAACAGGCAGAAAAACGTCTTGATAAGTTAAAACAGGAAAAAATCCGCATAGAAAATCTGAAAAAATATGAAAAAGAATATGCAAAATGCGGTTACATCTGTGGAATAGATGAGGTAGGGCGTGGACCATTAGCAGGACCGGTAGTGGCAGGAGCGGTGATCCTTCCGGCAGACTGCGATATTTTATATATCAATGATTCTAAGAAGCTTACAGCAGCAAAGAGGGAAGAACTCTATGATGTGATCATGGAAAAAGCAGTTGCGGTCGGCATTGGAATGGCAAGCCCAAAAAGGATCGATGAGATCAATATTTTACAGGCTACATACGAGGCAATGAGGGAAGCGATCAGCAGGCTTTCCGTAAAACCGGATATTTTATTAAATGATGCAGTTACGATCCCGGGTGTGGATATCAGACAGGTACCGATCATCAAGGGAGATGCCAAGAGTATTTCTATCGGTGCGGCAAGTATTATTGCGAAGGTAACAAGAGATCGTATGATGGAAGAATATGACAGGATTTTCCCTGAATATGGTTTTGCTTCGAACAAGGGTTATGGTTCCGCTGAGCATATTAAGGCATTGAAAGAAGTCGGTCCGTCTGAGATCCATCGGGCAAGTTTTATAAAGAATTTTGTGTAAAAAGTTTCCGGGAAAGAGAATTATTTCAGGATGACGGAAACTGTCTGGAAAGCAAACAGAGGGACGCGTATCAATAAAAGAAAAATAGGTACAGCTTATGAAAAGCTGGCAGGAGAATATTTAAAGCAGCAGGGATATGAGATTATTGAGTATAATTTCAGATGCCGGCTGGGTGAAATCGATATTATCGCAAGAGACGGACAGTATCTGGTCTTTCTGGAGGTAAAGTACCGTGCCGGAAATGGGACTGGCAATCCGTTGGAGGCGGTGAATAAGGCAAAGCAGCGGACAATCTCTAAAGTCGCATTATATTACTGTGTGACGCATGGATATGGAGAAATGACACCATGCAGATTTGATGTAGCTGCAATTTTGGGAGATAAGATCAAAGTTGTAAAAAATGCGTTTGATTATCAGGGAAGATAGGTCAGACAGGAGAGGGAGGATCACAGCGTGGAAAGATCCGTTGTGACAGCATGAAAAGCAGATGGAACCAAGAATCTGGAAAAGAAAAAACACAACAAACGTACCGGTAGAGGAGGTACATCTGATAGAGAACGATATAGAAATTCCGCTTTTGCATTTTCCTCTTCTTAAAGAAACCGGAATTGTAAAAGAGGCTTTTACCACACGCCTTGGAGGTGTGAGTGAAGGCATCTTTTCTGAGCTTAACTTAAGCTTTACCAGAGGAGACAGACGGGAGGCGGTGGAAGAAAACTATCGCAGATTATCCAAAGCACTGGATGTCCCATATGGAAATTTTGTGTTTTCAGATCAGACACATACAACCAATGTACGAAGAGTATACGAAAAAGACGCCGGGAATGGAATTACAAGGGAAAGGGAATTTTGTGATGTGGATGGACTGATCACGAATGTACCGGGACTGGTTCTTGCTACATTTTATGCAGACTGTGTTCCACTTTATTTTGTGGATCCCATACACTGTGCGATCGGACTTTCCCATTCCGGCTGGCGTGGAACGGTTAACAGGATGGGACAGGTGACAATTCAGGCAATGTATAAGGAATTCGGTACAGAACCGGAAGATTTGCGGTGTGCGATCGGACCATCCATCTGTCAGGACTGTTACGAGGTGAGTGCTGATGTGGCAGAAGCTTTTGAGAAAGCATTTCCGGGGCACAGGGATGAAATCCTCATTGATAAAGGAAATGGCAAGTACCAGCTTAATCTGCACCGGGCAAATGAAATTGTATTGCTTGATGCAGGAGTACAACAGGAACATCTGGAAGTTACGGATATCTGTACCTGTTGTAATCCAAACTTACTTTTTTCACATCGGGCAAGTCATGGGAAAAGAGGGAATCTTGGTGCATTTATGTGTCTGAAGCAGGATGCATCCATGTGATACCTATAAAAAGAATAAAAAATACAGATACAACAGAAAAGGAGCAGCATCATGAGTAAAAACTATGTAGATTATATTGTGGAAGAGACAAAGAAAATCCTGTCTATTGACAGTCCATCCGGTTATACAAAAGAAGTCGCAGAATATGTGATGGGCGAGTACAAGAAGCTTGGCTATGAGCCAAAACTTACTGTAAAAGGTGGTATTCTCGTAGCAATCGGTGGAAAAGATAAAGAAAATGCAGTGCAGTTAGAGGCACATATTGACACATTAGGTGCCATGGTGGCAGAGATTAAGGCAAATGGAAGACTTCGTGTAACACCGGTAGGAGGTATGAATGCAAACAATGCAGAAGCCGGAAACTGTAAAGTGATCACACGTTTCAATGGAAAATATGACGGAACTCTTCAGCTTATCAATGCATCCATCCATGTGAACGGGGAATACAATGATACAAAGAGAACCTTTCAGTCAGTGGAAGTGCTGTTAGACGAGAAAGTAAAGTCAAAGGAAGATGTGGAGAAGCTCGGTATCATGAATGGGGACTTTGTGTGCTTTGATCCGGGAACTACGGTGACAGAGTCCGGTTACATCAAGAGCCGTTTCCTTGATGACAAATTAAGTGTAGGGATTTTGCTTGGCTATGCAAAGTACTTGAAAGAAGAAAATATTACACCGGATCGAATGATCTATCAGCATATTACGGTATTTGAGGAAGTCGGACACGGCGGTGCTGCCTCTATCCCGGAAGGTGTGACAGAAGTTATTTCTGTAGATATGGGATGTGTCGGTGAAGGATTATCCTGTGATGAAACACAGGTGTCTATCTGTGCAAAAGACAGCCATGGACCATATCATTATGATGTGGTGAACGGACTTGTGAAGGCCGCAAAAGAGAATAATATTGACTATGCGATCGATGTATATCCATACTATGGATCCGATGCAGATGTTGCATTAACTGCAGGATATGATGTGCGGCACGGACTGATCGGTGCCGGGGTCTATGCATCACATGGTTATGAGAGAAGCCATGTTGACGGAGTAAAAAATACCTTCGAACTTCTGAAAGCTTATCTCGGATAAAAAGAAAACAGTGGAACTTGCTGAACAGATCGAATGGCTGGCAGAAGGGGGAGAGGCGAGATGATACAGGTTCACAATCTGAAGAAGAAATTTGACCATTTTCAGGCATTAGACGGTGTCGAAATGTATGTAGGAAAAGGTGAGATATATGGTCTGGTAGGACCAAACGGTGCGGGAAAATCAACCTTGATAAGACATCTTACAGGCGTTTACAGACCGGATGAAGGAGAGATACTCATTGATGGAGAACCGGTTTATGAGAATCGCAGGGTCAAGGAGAAGATAGCATATATTCCGGATGAACTGTTTTACTTCATGCAGGCTGATACAATGGAGATGAAACGTTTTTATGAAGGGATATATCCAGGGTTTGACTCTGAGCTTTTTTATAAAATGCAGGAATTCTTTCCTACGATCGATGTAAAACGCAATATCAGAAGACTGTCGAAGGGAATGCAAAAGCAGGTTGCCTTCTGGCTTGCAATCTGCTGCAAACCGGAACTTATGATCCTGGATGAGCCGGTAGACGGGCTGGATCCTGTTATGAGGCGACAGGTATGGAGTATTTTAATGTCTGAGGTAGCAAAACGCCAGATGACAGTGTTGGTTTCCTCACACAATTTAAGAGAACTGGAGGATACGTGCGATCATGTCGGGATCATGCATCATGGAAAAGTTATGATCGAGCGGTCATTAAAAGATCTTCAGGGAAATATTTCAAAGATACAGGTAGCCTGTCAGAGTGGAGTTCCAAAGCTTCCAGATCGGTTTGAGATCCTTCATATGGCGAATACAGGACGTGTATATACACTGATCGTAAAAGGAGATCCGAGAGAGGCGGAAGAGATTTTGCTGAAAGAAAATCCGACGATCGTGGATGTCCTGCCGCTCACGCTGGAAGAAATCTTTATCTACGAGATGGGAGGTGCAGATTATGATGTCAAAGATATCTTATTTTAATAAGACAATTTTTAAAAAGAATATGACCCATTTCTGGCCACTCTGGGCGTTTTATTTTTGCGTACTCTTATATCTGCTGCCGATGTCACTCTGGTTAAATATGCAAAGCTACCGTACCTGGGATTCTTATACAGCATCCCAGATCCAGCAGATGGTAATCTGGCAGACCTTTGAGCGGGCAATGAATCCATTGTTTACGTTCCTGTTTGCCATTTTCGCAGTCATGGCGACTTTTTCTTATCTGTATTCTGCAAAAAGTACCAATATGATGCATGCACTTCCGGTGAACAGACTGGAGCTGTTTGTGACGAATTTTATTTCTGCAGCAGCATTTATGATACTTCCGCAGCTTATTATATTTGTGATCTCAATTTTTTCGTGTATGGCCTTACATATCACAAACCTGGAGTATATTCTGTACTGGCTGGGGGCTACAGCAGGAATTACCTTTTTTGCACTGGCACTTGGTGTATTTGCGGCGATGTTTACAGGACAGCTGATCGCATTGCCATGTTACTATTTTATTATCAATTTTCTGTACGTAGGATGCAGCTACCTGATCACAATTTTGATCCAGGCATGCTGTTTTGGTGTTGTAGATGCATGGAATCCGGGAAAAACATGCATTTTGTCGCCGATATATTATCTGAATAATAACCTCAGGCTAAAGAGGGCATATGATAAAAACTATGAAATCACAGGGATCAGCCTCACAGGAGGCCATCTGGTGCTGGTTTATATGATTGTTGGAATTTTTCTGTTGGTAGCAGCGTATCATCTTTACCGGAGAAGACAGCTTGAGACAGCCGGTGATCTTATTACGATGAACTGGATCAAACCTATTTTCCGCTGCGGGGCAGGAATCTGTTTTGGAATTGCAGGCGGTATTTTGGTGACCAATACTGTGAGATACAGAAATTCATACAAAGGAAAGGATTATATTCTACTGTTGATCATGATTCTTGTGGTCGAGCTGATCGTTTTTTTTGCAGCAGAAATGCTGATACAAAAAAACTTCAGGGTATTCCGGAAAAAGAGGATAGCAGAATGGGCGTTACTCGCAGTATTTACCGGAACATTGGTAGGTATGTTTGAATTTGATATATTTGGAATCGAGGGGATGATCCCGGAGATATCAGATGTGGATATGGCAGTGACGAATTTTGATTATACGATCCAATATAAAGGAGAGGACATTGCAGATGTGATCCGTATTCAGAAAGAAATCCTGGATCGGAAAGAAGAGGTTGTGGCAGATGAGAAGTCAATGGCTTTGAATATTGCTTATTATATGAAAGATGGAAGTGTGATCACAAGATCTTACCCGGTTATGGTAGATTATGACAGTGTTTCCAGTGAAGATACGATCGTTTCAAAACTGATCGCTGTTGAGACCGACCCGGATCATCTGATGTCTTATATCTTCGGCACAAATTACAAAACCAATGAGTATTATGCCGGAAATATCAGGTTTTATGATGAAAGCGGACGTGAAGATGAATACCGTTTTACAGAGGATGAGATGAAAGATATGATAGATGCCATTATGTGTGATATGAAGGAAGGGAATATCAATAAATATGAACTTTATTCATTGATGGCATACGACGAAGATTTTTATAAACAGCAATATGATTCGGCAATTATGATTAATTATTATAATCCGGATGGGGTACGCTGGACAGATATGGATTATGTTTATGAGGAATTGTCGGCAGAAGATGGTATATGGAAAGAAACAACTTCCTATTATGATACAAATGGAAGTGCATATCTTAACTTTGGATCAGACTGTACCAACATCGTGAACACGCTGAAAAAGCTGGGAATCGTGAACAAAGATCGACAGCTTCGCACATATGAAGGATATCCGACACATGCGGAATAGGAAACATATAATTCGAAAAAAGATGGAATAAATATTGTTATTCCATCTTTTTTATTGTAAACTGTTATTGTTATTTTTAGTATAAGGGAAATTTTGCGGAATTTTCAATTTGCGGAAATAGGTGTGAGTTTCCGTGACAGATTATGTATATGAGAAAAGGAGTAAATAGATGAGTAAACCAGTAGTAGCAATCGTCGGACGCCCGAACGTTGGAAAGTCTACGTTATTTAACGCTCTCGCAGGGGAACGCATTTCCATTGTTAAGGATACACCGGGTGTTACAAGAGACCGTATTTATGCAGAAGTTTCCTGGCTGAACCATAATTTTACAATGATCGATACCGGAGGTATTGAGCCGGACAGCAGGGATATTATTTTATCACAGATGAGAGAACAGGCAGAGATCGCGATCGCAACAGCAGACGTGATCATTTTCTTAACGGACGTCAGGCAGGGACTTCAGGATTCTGATTCTAAAGTTGCGGATATGTTAAGACGCTCCGGCAAGCCGGTCGTACTTGTTGTGAACAAAGTAGACAGCTTTGAGAAGTATATGGCAGATGTATATGAGTTCTACAATCTTGGAATCGGAGATCCATTCCCGGTTTCTGCAGCTTCCATGTTAGGACTTGGAGATATGCTTGACGAAGTGGTAAAACACTTCCCGGAATACAATGAATCGGAAGAGGAAGATGACAGACCAAAAATCGCGATCATCGGAAAGCCGAACGTAGGAAAATCATCCCTCATCAATAAGCTGGCACAGGAAGACCGTGTGATCGTATCTGACATTGCCGGTACGACAAGAGATGCGATCGATACTGATATCAAATATAACGGAAGAGAATATGTATTTATTGATACTGCGGGATTAAGACGTAAGAATAAAATCAAGGAAGAAATCGAACGTTACAGTATCATCCGTGCAGTTACAGCAGTAGAACGTGCCGATGTGTGCATTATCGTTATTGATGCAACGGAAGGTGTCACAGAGCAGGATGCCAAGATCGCCGGAATCGCACATGACCGGGGAAAAGGTATCATTATCGCAGTGAATAAGTGGGATGCGATCGAGAAAGATGATAAGACAATCTATCGTCATACCGAAAAGATCCGTGATATTTTAAGCTTTATGCCTTATGCAGAGATCATATTTATTTCTGCAAAATCCGGTCAGCGTCTCAATAAGATTTTTGAGACGATCGATGTTGTTATTGAGAACAACAGCATGCGTGTGGCAACCGGTGTCTTGAATGAGATTGTGACAGAAGCAGTTGCCATGCAGCAGCCGCCTTCAGATAAAGGCAAGAGACTCCGTATTTACTATACGACACAGGTTGCTGTAAAACCACCGACATTTGTTATCTTCGTTAATGATAAGCAGCTGATGCATTTCTCTTATACACGTTATCTCGAAAACAGGATCCGTGATACATTCGGATTCAGAGGAACTGCATTGAGATTTATCATCCGTGAGAGAAAGGAAAAAGATCAATGATTATTGCAAGAGTAATAGCCATAGCCATTGGTTATGTCTGTGGATTATTCGAGACAGGTTATTTCTATGGAAAGAAGAATGGGGTAGATATCCGTACAAAAGGAAGCGGTAATTCAGGTGCAACGAATACACTGCGTACTTTTGGCTGGAAGGCAGGTCTTATTACCTGTGCAGGAGATGTTCTAAAGACTGTGATCGCGGTTTGCATCGTGAAGGTTATATTTGGAAAGACATACAGTGAGAACCTCATTCTGTTGGAACTTTATGCAGGATTTGGAGCTGTGCTCGGACACGATTTCCCATGTTTTATGAAATTTAAAGGCGGAAAGGGAGTAGCCAGTACAGGAGGAATGGTGCTGGCAGTATTTCCAATCGTTGCTCCGGTCAGCCTTGGAATATTTTTTGCGATCAGTGCAGTTACAAAGTATGTGTCTCTGGGGTCGATCATCGGTCTGCTCAGTGTCATTATCCAGGTAGTGATTTACGGACAGCTTGGCATTATTCAGATACCATTGGCTGTCAGAACAGAGTTTTACATACTGACAGCATGCTTTAGTATTCTCGGAATATGGCAGCACCGTGCCAATATCAGACGCCTTTTAAATGGCACAGAGAATAAGCTTGGAGCAAAGAAAAAGTAATATTTTAATGATTTGGAGATGAAGAAAATGGCAAAAGTTGCAGTCATCGGAGCAGGAAGCTGGGGAATCGCCCTTGCAAAAGTACTGCATACCAATGGTAATTCAGTGACAGTATGGTCGATCGTAGAAGATGAGATCACTATGCTGCGCGAAAAGCACGAACATATACAGAAGCTTCCGGGTGTAAAGCTTCCATATGATATGGAGTTTACAACAGATCTTGGACAGGCGATAGAAGGGAAAGAATACTTAATCCTTGCTGTACCGTCTGTATTTACAAGAAGTACAGCAAAGAGCATGGCACCTTTTGTAAAAGAAGGACAGATTATTGTATGTGTGGCAAAAGGAATTGAGGAAGAGACACTGATGCCGCTTACAGATATTGTGGAACAGGAGATCCCGCAGGCAGACGTTGCGGTTATGTGCGGACCAAGTCATGCAGAGGAAGTAGGGATCGGACTTCCGACCACAGTTGTTGCAGGTGCAAAAAAACGTGCAGTGGCAGAAGGCATTCAGGATATTTTTATGAACAGTGTGTTCCGCGTGTATACAAGCCCGGATGTACTTGGTATGGAGCTTGGCGGCTCTTTGAAGAACGTCATTGCTCTGGCAGCCGGAATGGCGGATGGCCTTGGATATGGAGACAATACAAAAGCAGCACTTATTACCAGAGGAATGTTCGAGATGAATAAGCTTGCTATGGTGATGGGAGCAAATCAGGAGACATTAAACGGACTTACCGGAATCGGTGATCTGATCGTAACCTGTGAGAGTAAGCACAGCCGTAACCGTAAGGCAGGAATGCTGATCGGACAGGGATATACCATGCAGCAGGCAATGGATGAAGTAAAAATGGTCGTTGAAGGTGTATATTCTGCAAAAGCAGCAATTGCACTTGCTAGGAAATACGGAGTGGATATGCCGATTATTGAAGAGGTTAACAAAGTATTGTTCGAAGACAAGCCGGCAAAAGAGGCTGTGAATGACCTGATGCTTCGGGATAAGAAAATGGAACATGGCAATCTGGACTGGGAGGATTAAGCAATCGTTATAAATTTATCAGACAGATTGTTCCGGAATGGAGAATAGAATGAAAATAAATGTTAAGAAACTAAGTGAAGATGCAGTGCTTCCAACAAGAGGAAGCAGTCAGGCGGCGGGATATGACCTTTATGCAAAAAGCACAGAGGACACAGTGATCCCACCACACAAAACAGTCATGGTTGGTACAGGACTTGCAATGGAAATCCCGGAAGGATATTTCGGTGCGATCTTTGCAAGAAGCGGTCTTGCCTCCAAGCAGGGGCTGCGCCCGGCAAACTGTGTCGGAGTCGTAGATTCTGATTACCGGGGAGAATTTATGATCGCCTTACATAACGATACGGACGAGGAACGTGTGATCGCAGGAAAAGAACGTATTGCACAGATGGTGGTTGTTCCGTATCTTTCTGTCGAATTTGAGGAAGTGGAAGAACTCAATGAGACAGAGCGTGGGGAAGGTGGATTTGGTTCTACCGGAAGAAAATAAATACATCCGGTCAAAATCGGAATAATTGGGTTAAGGAGGTATTTTATTATGGAAGACAGAATGTTAAAGTTTTATTCAAAAGAGAGCAACATGGTTGCGATCCATGCGATTCCAGGTCACTTTGCAACGAGCCATTCGCATATCAATTATTATATTGATATCACAAGCTTAAAGACGAGAATCCGGGAAGCAAAAGAAGCAGCACGTGTCTTATACCATAAGATTGGCAGAGTGCCATATGTGGATACGATCGTATGCATGGATGGCACGGAAGTGATCGGGGCATTTCTTGCAGAAGAGTTCGAAAAGGGAGAGATGGCATCGACAAACCGCCATGAGACCATATACGTGGTCGAACCGGAGATGAACAGCAACAATCAGCTTTTGTTCCGCGATAATATCAAGCCAAGCATCGCAGGAAAGCATGTTATCTTATTGTCTGCATCTACGACAACAGGGAAAACAATCCACAGAAGCCTTGAAGGAATCCGTTATTATGGCGGGGTGATCGAGGCTGTGGCATCTGTATTCAGTACAGTAGAAGAGATGGACGGTTTTCCGGTGCACGCTGTGTTCCATGCGGAAGATCTTCCAGGATATGCTGCTTATGCAGCCCAGAGCTGCCCATTCTGTGAAAAAGGGATCAAGCTGGACGCTGTGGTCAACGGATTTGGATATTCCAGGTTATAAAGAAACTTTTTCGTTAAAATGACGGAAATAGTAAAAAAAACAGTGCAAACTAACGAAACAGTCAAAAACACTGTAAGTTCCTACAAGAAATCAACGGATTCTTTGTGGAGGTAACATATGGTGTTTTCGGCTGTTTTTTTGTATAGTAAATATATCAAATGAAACGCACAAATTTAGGAGGAATTAAACCAATGGCAAGTTTATCTTTAAAAAATATCTGTAAAGTTTATCCTAACGGTTTTGAAGCTGTTAAGGATTTCAACCTTGAAGTAGAAGATCAGGAATTCATCATCTTCGTAGGACCATCCGGATGTGGTAAATCTACTACACTTCGTATGATCGCAGGTCTTGAAGAGATCTCTTCCGGAGAATTAAAAATCGACGGAAAGCTTGTAAATGACGTAGAACCAAAAGACAGAGATATCGCAATGGTATTCCAGAACTACGCATTATATCCACATATGACTGTATTTGATAATATGGCATTCGGATTAAAATTAAGAAAAGTACCAAAGGATGAGATCAAGAAAAAAGTTGAAGAAGCAGCTAAGATCCTTGACCTTGAGAAATTATTAGATCGTAAACCAAAGGCTTTATCCGGTGGACAGAGACAGCGTGTTGCTATGGGACGTGCAATCGTTCGTAATCCTAAGGTATTCCTTATGGACGAACCACTTTCCAACCTTGATGCAAAATTACGTGTTCAGATGCGTTCTGAGATCGCTTCCTTACACAACAGATTAAAAGCAACAATCATCTACGTAACACATGACCAGACAGAGGCTATGACATTAGGTACCAGAATCGTTGTATTAAAAGATGGTGTTATCATGCAGGTTGATTCTCCACAGAAATTATACAATGAGCCTAACAACTTATTCGTAGCCGGATTCATCGGATCTCCTCAGATGAACTTCATTGATGCAGTATGTAAAGTAGAAGGCGAGAAAGTAACTCTTAACTTCGAGAAGACATCTGTTGTTCTTCCTCCAGCAAAAGCTAAGAAATTAATCGATGGCGGATATGATGGAAAGACTGTTGTTATGGGTATCAGACCAGAAGATATCGGTGATTCCCAGATCGAGATTGAAGCACACAAAGACGCTTCTTTCGAGACAGATGTAACAGGATATGAATTATTAGGTTCTGAAGTATTATTATACTTCAATGTTGCAGGAACAGCTATGACTGCAAAAGTTGACTCCAGAACATCAGCACGTATGGGCGATCATATCACATTAGCTCTTGATCCGGAGAAGATTCACTGCTTCGACAAAGAAACAGAATTGACAATTACCAACTAATTCGGTAAAATTAAATAAACTCAATGATAGAAACTGGGTGCATGATTTGTACCCAGTTTTTCTTTGTAGTCATAGTATTGAAAAAAGAGTTGAAAAACGAACAAATGTTCTATATAATAAATACGAAAGGAAGAATGAGTATGGTATCAAATCATAAGATTCAGTCAGCATTGGAAGAGATCAAGGATATTTCGAGAGTCGATCTCGCAGTCTATTCAGTAAAAGGAAAAGCAATTGCATCTACATTTGAACCGGAAGGGGACATGGAAGAGGCCGTTACATATTTTGCATCCTCTATGGCGGAGAGTCAGATGCTTTCGGGATGTCATTTTTTCAAGGTTATCGTAGAAGGAGAAGTAGAGTACATTCTTCTCGTCAGATCTTCTGCAGATGACGCGTATATGGTAGGCAGGCTTGCAGTATGTCAGATCCGTAATCTGGCAGCAGCCTATATGGAACAGTTTGACCGCAACAATTTTATGCAGAATATCCTGCTTGGCAATATGCTTGTTGTCGATATGTACAATAAAGCACAGAGGCTTCATATCGAACAGGCAGAACGTGTTGTTTATGTGATTGAAATAGAAGGCAAGAAAGACAACACGATAATGGAACTGGTGAAGAATCTGTTTGCTACCAGGACAAAGGACTATATCACAGAAATCGACGAGCAGAGCATTATATTGATCAAAGATACAAGTGAACTGAAGGGCGATGAGTCATTGCAGAAGCTTGCAGAAGTCATTGTAGACAACATGCATGCGGAGGCTATGGTCAAAGTGCGTGTCGGCTACGGTAACAGGGTAGAGAATCTGCAGGATATCGCCAAATCATATCAGGAAGCAAAGATGGCACTGGAAGTAGGAAGAGTTTTTTATGTGGAAAGAGACACGGTTGCGTACAGTTTCCTTGGAATCGGAAGACTGATCTATCAGCTGCCGATGAGTCTGTGTGAGATGTTTATCCATGAAGTGTTCGGAGATGAGGTACCGGATGTATTTAATGAAGAGACAAGCTCTACCATACAGAAGTTCTTTGAGAACAATCTGAATATCTCAGAGACAGCACGACAGTTATATGTACACAGGAATACACTGGTATATCGTCTGGAGCGTCTTGAGAAGATAATCGGACTGGATATCCGTAAATTTGATGATGCGATGACTTTCAAGATTGCAATGATGGTAATCGCACATATGAACAACCAGAAGTCGGTTGATTAGTATAGCATCGGGTTTTATCAGAACGATGTACGTAAGATCAGGCTTGGCATAGAGCCTGATATATAAGGAATAAGCAGCAGTGAGGTAAGAAATGGCAAATTATGATGAGCATAGTATCTCGGTTTTAGAGGGACTGGAAGCAGTCCGTAAGAGACCGGGAATGTATATAGGAAGTGTTTCAAGAAAGGGACTGAACCATCTGATCTATGAGATCGTTGACAACTCAGTGGATGAGCATCTTGCAGGGGCATGCGATACAATACGTGTGACACTGGAGAAAGATGGTTCCTGTACCGTGGAGGACAACGGACGTGGTGTACCGGTTGGAATGCATGCAAAAGGTGTCTCGGCAGCCCGTATTGTATACACAACATTACATGCCGGAGGAAAGTTCGATGATTCGGCATATAAGACAAGCGGAGGTCTGCACGGAGTAGGATCGTCTGTTGTGAATGCACTGTCCGTTTATATGGATGTACAGATCAGCAGGGAAGGCTATGTTCATCATGACCGTTACGAAAGAGGAGTTCCGGTTGTAGAACTCGAGAACGGACTGCTCCCGAAGATTGCGAAGACGAAGAAGACAGGAACAAAAGTGAATTTCCTTCCGGATCCTGAAATCTTTGAGAAAACAAGGTTCAAGGAAGATGAGATCAAGAGCCGTATGCATGAGACCGCATATCTGAATCCGAAGCTTACGATCATATATGAGGATCGCAGAGGGGAAGAAACAGAGCATATCGTATATCATGAAGAGGACGGGATCCGCGGATTTGTAAAGGACTTGAATAAGAATTCGGAAGTGCTTCATGATGTTGTATATTATCAGGGAGAAGCAGAAGGCATTACGGTCGAGGCAGCTTTTCAGTATACGAATGAATTTCATGAGAATATCCTTGGCTTCTGCAATAATATCTTTAATGCAGAGGGAGGAACACATATTACAGGATTTAAGACTGTATTTACAACAGTGATCAACTCTTATGCGAGAGAGCTTGGAATTTTAAAAGAGAAAGATGTGAACTTTACCGGAGCAGATGTCCGCAATGGAATGACTGCAGTTATTTCCATCAAGCATCCGGATCCAAGATTTGAAGGACAGACGAAAACAAAACTGGATAATCAGGATGCATCCAGAGCGACAGCGAAAGTAACCGGTGACGAGATCCAGTTATTTTTCGATAAGAATTTAGACACATTAAAGACAGTGATCTCCTGTGCTGAGAAAGCAGCTAAGATCCGAAAAACAGAAGAACGTGCCAAAACAAATCTGCTTACCAAACAGAAATTTTCTTTTGATTCGAATGGAAAGCTTGCAAACTGTGAGAGCAGGGATGCTTCTATCTGCGAGATTTTTATCGTAGAGGGAGATTCCGCCGGTGGCTCTGCAAAGACAGCGAGAGACAGGAATTATCAGGCAATCCTTCCGATCCGTGGTAAGATTTTGAATGTTGAGAAGGCAAGCATCGACAAAGTACTTGCAAATGCAGAGATCAAGACAATGATCAATGCGTTCGGATGTGGTTTTTCAGAGGGTTATGGCAATGATTTTGACATCAGTAAGCTGCGTTATGACAAGATTATCATTATGGCAGATGCCGATGTGGATGGTGCACATATTTCTACCCTTCTTCTGACATTATTTTATCGTTTTATGCCGGAACTGATTTACGAAGGACATATTTATGTGGCGATGCCGCCTTTATATAAGGTGATTCCGGGCAGGGGAGAAGAAGAGTATTTGTACGACGATGCGGCACTTGAAAAGTACAGAAAGACGCATAAAGGCAGCAATTTTACGTTACAGAGATACAAAGGTCTTGGAGAGATGGATGCGGAACAGTTGTGGGAGACAACCTTAAATCCGGCCACCCGCATGCTCAAACGGATTGAGATCGAAGATGGACGGATGGCATCAGATATAACAGAACTTCTTATGGGCAATGATGTTCCACCAAGAAAGACATTTATCTATGAACATGCACATGATGCAGAACTGGATATATAAGAATATCAGGTTTAATGGAAATAACAGATAGAGAGGATACAACATGCAGCAGGAAGAACAGATTATCCGTACCGAGTATTCGGAACTGATGCAGAAATCTTATATAGATTACGCGATGAGTGTCATTATCGCAAGAGCCTTACCGGATGTAAGGGATGGCTTAAAACCGGTTCAGAGAAGAACCTTATATGATATGTATGAATTGGGAATCCGTTATGACAAGCCGTACCGTAAATGTGCACGTATTGTCGGAGATACAATGGGTAAGTATCATCCGCATGGCGACAGTTCCATTTATGATGCACTGGTTGTTATGGCACAGGAATTCAAGAAGGGACAGCCGCTTGTGGATGGCCACGGCAATTTTGGTTCTATCGAGGGAGATGGAGCAGCTGCCATGCGATATACGGAGGCACGCCTTAAGAAGATCACGCAGGAAGCATTTTTATCTGATCTGGATAAGGATGTTGTAGATTTTGTGCCAAACTTCGATGAAACAGAAAAAGAACCGGAGGTATTGCCGGTTAAGATACCGAATCTTTTAGTCAATGGTTCGGATGGTATTGCAGTTGGTATGGTAACAAGCACACCACCTCATAACCTCGGAGAAGTGATCGATGGTGTCATTGCCTACATTAAGAATCCGGATATCAATACCGAGCAGATGATGGAATACATTCCGGGACCGGATTTCCCGACAGGTGGTCTGATCGCGAATAAAGATGATCTTTTACAGATTTATTCTACCGGTATGGGGAAGATTAAGATCCGTGGTAAAGTTGAAGTAGAACAGGTCAAGGGCGGAAAAGAGAGAATTGTGATCACTGAGATTCCTTATACAATGATCGGTGCGAATATCGGAAAGTTTTTAAACGATGTCTATAATCTGGTAGAGACAAAGAAGACGAACGACATCGTAGATATTACCAACCAGTCATCGAAGGAAGGGATCCGGATCGTACTGGAGCTTCGTAAGGGAGCGGACACACAGAATCTGATCAATCTTTTGTATAAGAAGACCAAGCTGGAAGATACGTTCGGAGTGAACATGCTGGCAGTTGCAGAGGGACGTCCGGAGACACTGGGACTTGTGCCGGTGATCCGTCATCATGTGAACTTCCAGTATGAGCTTGCTACAAGAAAATATAAGACATTACTGAAGAAAGAATTAGAGAAAAAAGAAATCCAGGAAGGATTGATCAAGGCATGTGATGTGATCGACCTGATCATAGAGATCCTCCGTGGAAGTAAGAATGTGAAAGACGCGAGAGCATGTCTGACAGACGGGGTAACGGAGAATATTAAGTTCAAATCCCAGGAATCTATGAAGATGGCAAAAGAACTGCGTTTTACCGAAAGACAGACAACAGCGATATTAGAGATGCGACTTCAGAAGCTGATCGGTCTGGAGATCGAAGCCCTGATGAAAGACCATGAAGAAACCTTAAAGCATATTGCAGAATACGAGGATATTTTAGGAAACCGTGCAGTTATGGCGAAGGTGATCATCAAAGAGTTACAGTCCTATAAGAAGCAGTATGCAGTACCGAGAAAGACAGTGATCGACAACCTTGAAGAAGCGGTTGTGGAAGAGAAGAAGATCGAGGAGATGGATGTTGTATTTCTGATGGATCGCTTTGGTTATGCCAAGACAGTGGATGTCAGTGTCTATGAGCGTAATAAAGAAGCGGCAGATGCAGAGAACCGTTACATTTTAACCTGTAAGAATACAGATAAGATATGCATCTTTACGAATAAAGGACAGATGCATCTTCTAAAGGTATTAGATCTTCCTTACGGAAAGTTCCGTGACAAGGGAATCCCTATCGATAATCTCAGCAATTATAACAGCAGTGAAGAAAATTTTGTATACATTACAAATCTTGGTGCAATCCTTCATTCCAAAGTATTCTTTGGCACAAAGATGGCAATGCTTAAGATGGTAGACGGAAGTGAATTTGATGTTGCAAAGAGAACGACAGCAGCAACGAAGTTAAATGACGAGGATGAGCTTCTGATTGTCCATGCAGTAAGCGAAGATGAGACGATCGTGATGCAGTCTGAAAAGGATATGTTCTTAAGGATCGAGGCATCCACAGTTCCAGAGAAGAAGAAAGGGGCAGTGGGAGTCCGGGGAATGAAGCTTGCAGCCGGTGATACATTAAGCAATATCTATTTGCTGGACAATGAGAGTGAGCAGACGATCGAAGTGAAGGGTAAGGAAGTCGTGTTGAACCGCCTTCGGATCGGTAACCGGGATACAAAGGGAACAAAGCGGTAAAACAAAGAACAAAAGCGCGTTCGATTTGAATACAGAAAACAGGAGTGACAGACATGGATTATGAACAGGCGCGGGAGTATGCCGCAAATGTCAGCCGGTCCGGAAGCATTTTAGGACTTGCAAGTATTGAAAACTTAATGAAAGAACTTGGCAATGTGCAGGAAAAGCTTAGGATCATCCATATTGCAGGAACGAACGGAAAAGGTTCCGTCGGTGCTTTTATTGAACGTGTATTGATAGAAGCCGGATACCGGGTGGGGAGATATACTTCCCCGGCGGTATTCGATCCGATGGAAGTATGGAAGATCAATCTTAACAATATGAGTCATGAGGCGTATGCACGGATTCTAGGTCAGGTAAAAGAGGCCTGTGACCGTTTGACAGAGAAAGGAATGGAGCATCCGACGATTTTCGAAGTGGAAACGGCAATGGCTTTTTTGTATTTTTATCAGGAAAAATGTGATTATGTACTGCTGGAAGTCGGGATGGGTGGAAGAACTGATGCGACAAATCTGATCAAAGCTCCGGTCTGCTCCGTGCTCACTTCGATCAGCATGGATCATATGCAGTTTCTGGGAAATACACAGGAAGAGATCGCATATGCCAAGGCAGGGATCATTAAGGAAGGATGCCCTGTAGCAAGTGTGAATCAGAAAGAAGAAGTAATGCGTGTGATAAGAACGGAGGCAGAGAAGCTCCATGCACCGCTCTTCCCTACAGATGAGACAAAAGTATCGGAAAAGAAAGCTGCAATAAAGAACCTGTCATTTATGTATGAAGGGCTTGGTCATGTGGCAACAAAACTTACCGGAAGTTACCAGTTTGAGAATTGCCTGCTTGCGATTACCGTGCTGCGGGACATACTTAAGGTGAAAGATGATGTGATACTTCAGGGAATTGCAAAAACAGTATGGCCGGGAAGATTTGAGTGTATAGGGGAACATCCGCTTTTTATCATAGACGGAGCACACAATGAGGATGCAGCAATAAAGCTTGCAGCGTCTCTGGAAAATTATTTTACAAATACTCCGATTACCTATATAATAGGTGTGCTTGCTGATAAAGAGCACAAAAAGGTTTTACAGACGATGCTGCCACTGGCGGATCATGTATACACGGTGACTCCGGACAATAGAAGGGCAATGTCTGCAGAGGATTTGAAGGCGGAAGCAGAGCAGGTGATCACCAGTTTGTGGAATCACAATAAGGACAGAAAACCGGAAGTGATATCATGCGGTTCTGTTAAGGAAGCCGTAAGTCTGGCAAAGAAGACGACACCGGAAGATGGTGTGATCCTTGCATTTGGTTCTTTATCATACTTAAGTGAGCTGAAAGATTTGTAATTATATCAAAAAGGTGCTATAGTAGTGCCTTATAATACAGTAATATCAAAGGAAGGCAATTGCTCCGGCATGAGCGATAGAAAAAAGCAGAGTAATTGTGCAGGAAATAGTGGAATGGATAAAGAGAAAATAGAACAGGGCGTTAGATTAATATTGGAAGGAATCGGTGAGAACCCGGAAAGAGAAGGGCTCATCGATACTCCGGATCGTATTGCAAGAATGTATGAAGAAATCTTTGCAGGGCTTACACAGACCGCAGAAGAACCATTATCCAAGACTTTCCATGCGAAAGATAATGCAATGGTGATAGAGAAGGATATTACGTTCTACTCTACCTGTGAGCATCATTTTATGCCATTTTACGGAAAAGCTCATGTGGCATATATACCGGACGGAAAGGTTGTTGGATTAAGCAAGCTGGCGAGAACGGTAGAAGTGTATGCAAAACGTCCACAGCTGCAGGAACAGCTGACAGCACAGATTGCGGATGCATTGATGGACTATTTAAAACCGCAGGGTGCAATGGTAATGATCGAGGCAGAGCATATGTGTATGACGATGCGTGGTGTGAAGAAACCGGGCAGTAAGACAGTTACATTTGTGAGCCGCGGAATCTTTGAGAAAGATGAGAGTCTTCAGGAGAAGTTTTTTCAGTTAGTGAGGATGTAGAGGATGAGGATAGGCAGCAGAGAATTTGACAAAAAACATCATACATATATTATGGGAATCTTGAACGTAACGCCGGATTCTTTTTCAGATGGTGGAAGATTCAATCATATAGAGTCGGCAATTAAGCATGTCGGGGAGATGATCGCAGAGGGTGCAGATGTGATCGATGTTGGCGGAGAGTCTACAAGACCGGGATATACGAAGATATCAGATGAAGAAGAGATTTCACGCGTAGTACCGGTAATAGAAGCGATAAAGCAAAGGTTCGATATACCGGTTTCAATCGATACTTATAAGAGTGAAGTAGCAAAAGCAGCTGCAGCAGCAGGCGCAGATCTGATCAATGATATCTGGGGCTTAAAATATGATGATAAAATGGCAGAAGTGATCGCAGAAAATAACCTTGCCTGCTGTCTGATGCATAACCGCACGAATACAGAGTACAGCAATTTTATGGAAGATATGAAACAGGAGCTGAAGGAGACAATTGCGATTGCCAGGAAAGCAGGGATCGCAGATGACAGGATTATTTTAGACCCGGGAGTTGGATTTGCAAAAAGCTATGAGAATAATCTGGAAGTAATCCGAAGACTCGGTGAATTGAAGGAACTGGGATACCCGTTATTACTTGGAACATCAAGAAAATCGGTGATCGGGTTAACTTTGGATGTTCCGGCAGCAGAACGAGTGATCGGAACAACCGTTACAACTGTCATGGCAGTACAAGCAGACTGTATGTTTGTCAGAGTCCATGACATAAAGGAAAACAGACAGGCAATTGAAATGGCTGAGGCGATTTTATATCGTTAAAACGTATAATAAGGAATAAAAATGGCACAGGACTATATCAAAATAACAAATTTAAAAGTATTTGCCCATCATGGGGTATTTCCGGAGGAGACAAGAGACGGACAGGATTTTTATGTCAATGCGAAGCTGATCTTAGATTGCAGAAAAGCAGGACAGACAGATTGTCTGGCTGATTCGTTGAACTATGGTGAAGTGAGTCATTTTATCACAGATTATTTACAGAACCATACGTACAAGCTGATCGAGGCAGCAACAGAGCATCTGGCAGAGGAGATGCTTCTTTCCATGCAGGTTTTAAAGGGAGTGGAAATAGAGCTTTGCAAGCCGCATGCTCCGATCGGACTTCCTTTTGAGAATGTATCTGTAACAATGGAACGCAGCTGGCATCAGGTTTATCTTGCAGTAGGCTCCAATATGGGGGATAAGAATGCCTATATCGCACATGGAATCGAAGAATTGGGTCAGGTCAGGGGAATCAGAAATATCAGGGTTTCAGATTTGCTTGTGACAAAGCCGTATGGCGGAGTAGTGCAGGATGATTTTGTGAATGGAGCAATTGCCATGGAAACACTTCTCACACCGGAAGAGCTTCTGGAAGAACTTCATGTGATCGAAAAGCATGCAAACCGGGAGCGAATCATACACTGGGGACCAAGGACATTAGATCTTGATATTATCTTTTATGACAGGCTGGTGTATGAAGATGAGAATCTCATCATTCCACATATTGATATGGAAAATCGTGATTTTGTATTGAAACCATTATCTGAGCTATGTCCGAACTACAGACATCCGGTATTGGGAAAGACAGTAACACAGTTGCTTGATGCATTAAAGGAAAGATAAGCACAAAAGCATGGTACAATAGGCAGGAAAGGAATTATTTATAATAGATGAAAGCAGTTTTATTTGATCTGGACGGAACGATTATTAATTCAGAAGAGGGAATTACCAGATGTGTTCAGTATGCACTGAAAAGTTTTGGGATTGATGAGCCTGACCGCAGGAAGCTGTTATGCTTTATTGGCCCGCCATTAGATCCGGTATTCCGTGAAAAGTATGGATTTGATGCAGACAAAGCATGGGCTGCAGTCCAAAAGTACAGGGAACGCTTTGATAAAAAGGGTATTTTTGAGTGTGAGCTTTATGATGGAGTGGAAGAAGCAATCTGTAAGTTAAAGGAAGAAGGATATGTGATCGCACTCGCATCATCCAAGCCGGAAACAGCATGCAGACGAATCCTGGATCATTTTTCCCTGACAAAGTATTTTGACATGATCGTTGGATCAACTCTGGATGGAAGTATCAGCACGAAGCAGGAAGTTTTAGAAGAACTGGGACGCAGAATGGAGCATATGGCAATCGCCAGGGATGAAATGTGTCTGATCGGAGATACAAGTTATGACGTGATCGGAGCCAATAGATTCGGTATCCGCTGCATAGGTGTGACCTATGGTTTTGGAACAAGAGAACAGCTGGAAGATGCAGGGGCTTATCAGATTTGTGACAATATTAACGAAGTGATCGATGCGGTACATAGCATGTAAAAACAGTGTGTTTTGGGATAGGAGAGATTGAAATATTGAAAACAACAGGTGGATTTAAACTCTGGCAGATCATATATCCAATCGGAATTTACTATGTAGTTTCCAGTCTGATGTATTTTGCCCTGGGACTTTTTATGGGTGAAGATACACAGACCTATATGTTCAGACAATTGCTCTGTTCAGCAGCAACCATACCGGTAACCTTATCCTTCTATCATCAGGATAGGGCAGCAGAATCAGTCGTTTACGGAGAAAAAAACCGGAAAATAAATACAGAATGGCTGAAAAATGCTGCATTGGTGATTATCGGAGCAGGGACACTTGGGATTGCAGTCAACAACATCATTGCCATGACTCCTCTTGTACAGCTGTCGGAAGGATTTCAGACGGCAAATCAGTCTTTTTTTGCGGGAAAAGTTATTTTTGAATTTTTAGGGTCGGGGTTTGTCATTCCAATCGCAGAGGAGCTTTTATTCCGCGGAGTGGTATATAAGCGATTGAAATTATATTTTGGCATGACGCCGGCATTGATCGGTTCTGCACTTATTTTTGGCATCATGCATGTGAATCTGGTACAGTTTCTTTATGCGGCAGTTCTCGGATTGTTTCTTGCATTTGTGCTGGAGAAAACAGGTCTGGTATCCATGGCGGTACTTGGCCATATCACCGCAAATGTGATCGCAATCATAAGAACAGAGTATAACTGGCTGACATTCAGTTTTTATCCGACATCCGCCGGAATTCTGTTTACCAGTGCGATGGCGATCGTCGGAATGGCGATTGTTATTTATTTTTGGAAGTATATGAAGGAAAAATAAAAGCAATTATGAGGCATGCTGGAAGGTAAGTTACTGACAGTGTGCGGATGAACGAAAGAAAGAGAGAAAAATGGCAGGAACAGGCTATGCAACAGCCAGCAGGAAGAAAATTCTGGAATACCTGATGGCGAACAGCGACCGTACAGTAACAGTGACAGACATTGACCTGTACTTAAAAAAGAATGACAGTGAAGTGAATATTACGACAATCTATCGTTATCTTGATAAACTGGCGAAAGAGGGAACCGTAATGAAGTATGTTGCCGAGAAGGGAAGCCAGGCAGTCTATCAGTATGTGGAGTCCGGGCATCATTGTGAGGAACATCTTCATCTGAAATGCGTTTCCTGTGGATGCATCATTCATCTGGAATGTGGATTTATGGATGAGATCGCAGAACACATTTTAAAGGATCATGGATTTGAGATCCAGTGTAAGAATTCGATCATATATGGTCTTTGCAAAGAATGCCGGGAAAAGAATGAATAAAACGATTTCCAAGATGCGATAAATATGGGACAGTTCTAATGAAAAGAAAGGAATTGTTGAATTTATGGAAGAAAAATGGTATAAAAGACATCCGATTTTTAGTTGTATATTATTGGCAGAAGTGATAGGAGTACTCTTTTGTGGAGTTGACTATGTGCAGCAGGGAACACAATTTGCACCGAATGATCTGATAGGAATCCTCTTCCTTGGCATGTTCGTCGGTGCATTTTTTGTCCTGCCTGTTACCGGTACATTATTAGAAGCAGTTTATTTTGTTCTTTCTGGAAAAAGAAAAGAGCAGAAATGGAATTATATATTACTGGATCTTATGATGCTTGGGCTTGGCGTGGTATATGAGATGATCTATATGGTCGTGATCAAGCAGATTGAGTTGTTCGCAGACTGGAATGTACAGCTTGCTAACTCGGCAGCTCATGCAGCGATCGCTACACAGTCACTGCCTACCATCATACTGATCGCTTTGCTGGCATTTGCAGGGTACCTGGTTCTGATGCTTGTTCCGCTTGAGAAGATGCCGCCATTAGTCGTTGTTCTGTCCATATCAGCAATGTATCTTGGAACGATTGAGACGATTCTTCTGGCAGTACAGATTTTTGACCGGAAGGAACCGACTGACTTTTATCTGTTTCTTTTGCCGGCAAACTGTATCCTTGTAATTGCCAGGATCCTGATGGAAAAGATTAAAGAATGGCAGACCATTTCCATGGAAAAGATGAAAATCTACGAGGAACCGGTTTTAAATTTTTGCGATAAATTGTTAAATAAGGCGGCATTGTGGCCGGTATATGCATTTTTTCTGATGTTTCCGCTGCTCGGAGTCCTGATTATGATCCTTGTATTATTCGGTCAGGCACCGGATTCGGTGATCAGGGCATGGACAGAGACAAGTGACTGGAATCTGTCACTGAAAGAAGCTCCACAGAATATTTATTATGATGAACATTATCTGTGCACGGTCGCAGCAGGTGGGCATAAGAAGGTTGTAAAACCAATAAGAGCGGGTGTAAGACATGGACACAGAGTGATCGTTAACAGGCAGTTGTGTATTGCAAATGCATTCGAACAGGTTTTAGAAGAGCGGACGCCACATTTTCACCGGGTCGTACGCGATTTTTATGATACCTGTGGATTTCCGGTTGCAAAGCTGATCCGCAGTAAATATATGGCAGATATCGTATATTTTCTGATGAAGCCTCTTGAGTGGATCTTTCTTATCGTATTGTATCTTGTGGATGTGAAGCCGGAGAACCGCATTGCAGTGCAGTATATGGGAGAGATAAAAAGAAAAGGATAAAATAGTTATAGGTTAAAACTATAACTGGCTCATGGTTTTATGAATTAACACTTTTCCTACTGATTTGGTATGATAACTTCAACAGAAAGAAATCATTTCAAAGCAAGAGAAAAGGATGGAGAAAAACATGAGTACATTAAAAGACAGAAAATTAAAATTTGAGACATTACAGTTACATGTTGGACAGGAAGAGCCGGATCCGGTAACAGATGCAAGAGCTGTTCCGATTTACCAGACTTCTTCTTTTGTGTTCCATAATTCCAAACATGCTGCAGACCGTTTTGGATTGAAAGATGCAGGTAATATTTATGGAAGACTGACAAACCCGACAGAAGATATATTTGAACAGCGTATTGCGGCATTGGAAGGTGGTGTTGCAGCACTTGCAGTTGGTTCCGGTGCAGCAGCGGTTACTTATACGATCGAGAACCTTGCACAGGCAGGCGGACATATCGTATCAGCAAAGAATATTTATGGTGGTACATACAATCTGCTGGCTCATACATTAGTTGATTTTGGTGTTACAACAACCTTTGTTGACCCATTTGATTTAGAAGAAGTAGAGAATGCGATCCAGGACAATACAAAAGCAGTTTATATTGAAACACTTGGCAATCCGAATTCTGAAGTTGTTGATATCGAAGCATTAGCAGAGATTGCCCACAGACATCAGGTTCCACTTGTAATTGACAATACATTCGGAACTCCATATCTGATCCGTCCGATCGAGTATGGTGCAGATATCGTGGTACATTCTGCAACAAAGTTCATCGGCGGACATGGAACAACAATCGGTGGCGTTATCATTGACGGTGGCAAATTTGACTGGAAAGCGTCAGGAAAATTCCCACAGTTCACAGAGCCGAACCCAAGTTATCACGGAATCAGTTTCGTGGATGCAGCTGGTCCTGCGGCATTTGTTACAAGAATCCGTGCGATCCTTTTAAGAGATACCGGTGCTACCTTATCCCCAATCCATGCATTCATCTTTTTACAGGGTCTTGAGACACTGTCCTTACGTGTTGAGCGTCATGTTGAGAATGCATTAAAAGTAGTTGATTTCTTAGAGAAGCAGCCATTAGTAGAGAAAGTAAACCATCCTTCTGTCTCTACAGATCCAGAGCAGCAGAGATTATACAAAAAATACTTCCCAAATGGCGGTGGCTCCATCTTTACATTTGAGATCAAAGGGGATGCGAAGAAAGCACAGGATTTCATCGATCATTTACAGCTGTTCTCACTGCTTGCAAATGTTGCAGATGTGAAGTCCTTAGTCATCCATCCGGCATCCACCACACATGCAGAATTAAATGAGGAAGAACAGAAAGAACAGGGCATTAAGCCAAATACGATCCGTCTTTCCATTGGAACAGAGAATATTGACGATATCCTCTATGATCTTCAGGAAGCATTCGATGCTGTGAAATAATAAGAAAATCTGATTTTTACAGGTAAAAGAGACCTCTGACAGGTTTGCAGTCAGAGGTCTCTTTTTCTTACTTTGGGTTCTGGGTGTCAGAAGATCTGCACTTTTTAGCTTATATTAGCAGGTTACACAAAAGAAATATTCCAGGTTTCATTGTGCAGAACATTCCGCTAAGCCTCTGAAAGCGTGAAGCGTGTTCAGCAGAGGCTTCCACGCTTCATGAGTCTTATCTCCATTGCACAAAAAGAAACTTTCCATATTTCTTTTGTGTAACCTGCTAATATAAGCTGTAGTGCAGACCTTCTGACACACAGATTACTTTTGTAAAGAAAAAGATTGCAATACTTCGAAAATTCGTATAATATATAGAAAGATTATAAAACTAAAAAAATAATTTTATAAACATAGGAGACAGAACACATGAATACAAAGCAGCTGACCGCGGCTGAGACGATCGTTATGAAATGTATCTGGGATGCAGATCATGAGATGTCACTTGCCGAGATTGTAAAAAATGCCAATGAGAATTATGGAAAGGACTGGAAACCACAGACAGTATCCACCTATCTGGCAAAGCTTTGCCAGAAAGATTATATCCGGATGAAACGTACCGGAAGAATGATCACATACGAGATACTGATCTCGGAAGAAGATTATAAGAGTGAACAGGCGAGAGAATTCGTCTCATTCTGGAATGGCGGATCCATAAAACAGTTCCTGACTGCTTTTTATAAAGACGAGCCGGCCACGAAAGAGGACATTTCAGAGCTTAAAAAAATAATTGATGAGATGGAAGAGTAGGGCATGGAGAAAAAAGAGGAATTTGAAATAGTTATAACCCCAGAGCTATGTAACAGATATGATTATATAATATCGCCATTATCATTTATTGTGGCATATGGACTACTGTTAATAATTCCGGGTCTGGTAATGGCCGGAGTGACTGTATTTGAAATATATCAGGTAACCGGAATACTGTGGCTTGGTCTGGTATTAGGAGTCTGTGTGATTTTATTTATAAATTACTGTTTTGGCAGTTGGAAGAAAATAGCTGGTAAGAGTTGTGAAGAAAAACTGATGGATCTTTATCAAAAAAAAAGGGTGACCGGAAAAATTATTTTTTTAGAGAAATCTTTGCAGTATAGCTATGAAGATAAAGAACCAAATATAATAAACTATACATCATTTCGAAAATGCTACAGTAAGAAAAAAGCATATATTTTAATGTCAGATCAAGGAGTATTTTTACTTAATAAGCCTAAGATGACAAAAGACGAAAGAAAACAATTTGAAAAAATGGTAAAAGACAAGATGCCCAATATTAAAATGAAATTCAAAGGAGCAGGAAGAAAATGATTTTTCATACAACTATAAATCGAAAAAAAGCGAGGCAGGTTGCTTATAAACAAAATGTAGACCGTATTATGTATTACGTAATTATGGTTATTATTATGTTTCCAACAAGTATAGGTGTTTTTTTCAGCTATGGAACGTCATATAAGGTGCAGGCTGTGATTTTTATGGCGTTAACACTAATGATAGGATTTGTTATCTTTTATGGTATTTTTCATGCGAAGTGCAAAGTATTCTCTGCATATAAAATAAAAGAGTATATTTTAACAGTTGAATTTACTGAGGATGAAATCATTATATCAACCAATTTAAATGAAAAAACTACAAAAATTAACTATGATAAGATTCGTAAATGCATAATAAGTGAGGATTATCTGATATTTGTGACAAAAGATGATACAAGCTTTGAAATTGAAAAGGCAGCAATTGCTGAAATGGGATTGGAACAGTTTAAGGAATTTGTTAAGGAAAAAATGCCGCAAGTGGAAGGGTATATGAATTTTATAGAAATATAAGATAATTTCTATATGAAAATTGTCTTTTCTAATGAAGCATTGATTCAGACATTTGAAAATGGTGGCTTAGAGGAATACAGGGTAGAAACAGATTTTTTATACTATTAGCGTTAGTACCTATACTAGAAGTAGTATTTCTAGGTGGCTCAACGGTATGGAATATTTTTATGCAGCCTTTGTAGTTCTTAAAAAAAACATAAGATATCGGAATTTGTTACGACGATAGAATTTATGGATGATTGTGTGCAGATATCTAATAATATTCAATCGAATATTGCAAAAATAAAGTATGAGAGAATCAAAGAGTGTATTTCCAGTGAAAGATATCTGATCTTTATTATTCCACAGTGTTATGCTTTATTTGGCATTATATATGGTATTGCATTTATAGCAATACTTATTTTCATATATGATTCTGCTGTGATATGGAAATTAATGGTATGTTTTATACTTGTATGTTGTTGGAAATGACAGTTATTATAACTTGTGTCAACACACGGAATTTTTGATAGAAGACTATAATAAACCGGAGAAACAGTGTGTAACGAAACCAGTTTTATTGTTGGAGAATGTAAGTTATGCCAGATGTGGCTATACGGATGTAGTAGCTTTGAAGAAAGATGGAACAGTCTGGACATGGGGATTAGTATGGAAAGATTGTAACGGTGATGGATATGCCAAAAGAAGACCAAAACAGATTCTTTCAGGTGTCAAGTTCATTACAGGTGGATTATATAATCATGCTGCTTTAAAAGAGGATGGAACAGTTTGGACATGGGGAGATAATGATTATGGAAATTGTGGAAGTGATAAAGCAGATCATTTTTCAGAACCGCAGATGGTGGCGGATAATGTTGTAAGAGTATGGACAGGATCTTTGAATTATTCATCCCGGGAGATTGACAAAAAAGATCCTGGGTATTCATTCGAATATGAAAGAACAAATGCACATAGTTATCAAAACACGATCATAGAAAAGAAAGATGGCACATTTTAAAACTATAATTTAAGAGAAATAGAATAAAGCAGAGATGCAGGCAGTGTTGCATTGAAGACTGCCACCATGTTTTATAATTGACAAAGTGGCAGTCTTGCGTTTGTTTTATGCTTTTCTTAATAAAATACTTCTGACATTAACCCAGCGGTTGCCATAGGTTAAGTCAATGAAACCGTTTCCAGAGAAGTTGTATTTTTTACCTGAAGCGGTTTGTACACTTGTTACAGCAATGTAATTAGAGTATGTTGCACCGGCAGTACCATTTGAAGTTAACCACACTTTTGAACCAGCAGGTAAGTCACAACATTTGCTGCCATCGGCATAATAAGCCACAGTGGCATACTGAACCTTTCTTTCAAGTGTATTAACGGAAACCCATGAAGTACCATTTGAAGCATAATCTGTAAAGTCTACAAGATTATTTTCATAATTGGTGAGTAACCCGAACGTCATTTGATGACTGCTGTTAAGAAAGAAAACCGGTGCACCATCGCCTTCCCATGGATTTGCAGAAAATGTTCCTTCTACAAAGCATTCATTTTTAGTCAGGTTACCTATTTTAGTTGTTGAGGGACCACCACCCGCAACAGAATATACCGGAATTGAATTTCCGGAGAGATTGATCATCCATCCGTAAGATGCCATAATTTTTCCTCCTTGTTATTTTTAATTGGATTTGCAAATCTATATAAAATAAAGATAATATTGTTTGTTTTGTAAACTAAAAATTAATTTATTTTCTAAAAAAATAGGGATAAAATGTGTATTTAAGAAATTTTCAATATATAGAGGTATGTTTTAAATAATACAGTAATAGATGATACAGAATTTACTAAGATTATGAAGAAAAAGGAGAGCCTATGAAAAGTAAAGTTAGGAATTTGGAGAAAATAAAAAAAACAAAAGTTATACTGTTAATTTCCATTGGCATTGTTGGATTTCTAGTTGTATTTATAACATCACATTATAAGAAAGCTATTTCAAATATAGGAGAATCGGAGTCGGAAATAGCTGTTACAGAAAGCAACCAAAACTCCGGAAACTCTGACATGTTAGAGCCATTAAAGATTACTATAAATCTTACGGAGCACTATATCACTCACATAGGAGATCCGGGAAATTTTTATTACATTGATGATAATAATGTATTATGGGGAAGTGGAAGGAATGAATATGGGCAGTTAGGGCAAGGGATACAAGACTATGAATTTTATAGTGTAGGTTTAAAAGTGGCAGAGAATGTCGTTCATGTTGATTATTCACAAAAAGGGTTTGTTATTTTTCTTACCAAGGATCATAAACTCTATGGTGTTGGAAACGCCGGGAGCGGAGCATTAGGACAATATGAAGAATTTGATTGGACGAGGTATACAAATGGAGAAGACTATGCAGTAGCAAAACCGATTTTGCTTATGGAAGATGTAGCTTATGCAAGCTGTGGTAGAGATGATGTTGTCTGCCTGAAGAATGACGGAACCGTTTGGACTTGGGGAACAGTTTATGCAATGAATTTTATGTCAGATGATGTGTATTATATAGCTGCTCCAAAAAAAATTTTGGAACATGCTGTTTTAGTTACAGGAGGTTGGTTTAATCATGCCGCATTACTTCAGGATGAGACCGTTTGGACTTGGGGATATAACAATGCTGGAAATTGTGGTGTAGAAAACCTTTCCTTGGTCAGAAAGCCGACAATGGTTGCCAAAGAAGTTATAATGGTTTGGACTAATTTAGCCATAGACAACTATCCGCAGCCAGGGAAGGAGCAGTTTGAAATGGCTTGGATAGGGGATATTAAGTATGATACAGAATACGAAAGTATTATTGAACTTGGGGATGTATATCCCTATTATTTAAATAATACCGTTATACAAAAAGCGGATGGTTCATATTGGGTATGCGGTGAGAATGTCGGTACAGAAGAAAAAATAGAGCATGGAGCGGAAGGTGATTATTCTATTATTTGCAACTATGAATTTTATCAGTGTAAATAGCTTGTATTAATTTTACGGATAAGAGAGCATTCCTGTAATTAAGAAATAATGTTAAATGAAAAAAAGAAAACCTCGAAGTGCAATTAAAGTGTTCATCTTGGTGGATGAAAAAACACTTTAGGATCCTCGCTAAGGGAGGATGGTTCTGTTAGACATGAGAAATTAGCCACCATAAGAAGAATTTGACATGTTCAGAAAACAGGGAATTTATGCGTTTGCTTAAAATGAAGATATCACAAATAAAAGTAATAGGTGGAAGGATAAAAAATGACTTTTAATATAATAAAAAATGAAAAGACAATAATAGAGATTGCTAAAGTGGCACTGGGAAATTTAAAGAGAAAAGTTTTATTTGTTGCGGCAATAGGTACAAGTATCTTATTGATATTATATATATATGCTGGAATAGTGACAAAGAATGATAGAGTAATAGTAATGAGTAAAATCGTGGGTACTTTATTCTTGATAATGACGTTGTTTCTTTTCTGTATAATAAGGTACGGCGCAAAGGTGTACTGTTTGTTAATGCGCAAGTATAATATAAAAGAATACATTGAAACAATAGAGTTCGCAGAAGAGGATATAATTATATCGAACAATTTAAAAAATTCTGTTGTGCAGAGAATAAATTATAATAGAATAAAAAGCAGTGTTTCTGATAGCGATTATTTGATGTTTATTACAAAAAGCGGAATATGCATTTCAATTGCTCAAAAAGATATTTGCAGTATAGGTAAAGAAAACTTTGAAAGTTTTTTAAAAGAAAAGATGCCACAGGTTAATTTTAAATTGAAATAATAAGAGAAACGGGATTAATCTGTACAAGAATAGGCTAGAAAGAGATATTACCAGTTTCCAAAAGAACATCAGTGGAAAAGGAGCAGAAATGAAATACAAAATAGTCAGCCACACAAAAGCGTTTGTAGAATTATTTTGGAAGATAAAAGATTGGCAGTATCTGGCATTATACAGAGTCTTTGTTGCAACGATAATATTTTTAACAATTTGCATAATAAAAAAAGCACCAGTTGGATTCATCATTGCTACAATATTTGTTTCCATTGCAGCTTTTATGCTTCCTGCAATCGTAATAATAGACCGATGCAAAATTGCAGCCATACGATTAGGGGAAAAATATAAGATGGACAATGGAATATGTGAGATTTCTTTATATCCAGATCATATGGAGGTTTCGGATGCGGATACAATAAATTATAAGGCAGAATATCAATCCATAACCAATTATTATAAGTTAAAACATTACTATTTTTTCCTTATTGTTACAGATGAGGTGATTCCAGTATTTATTGAGAGAAATGTACTTACTCATGAACAGCAGGAAGAACTGGAAGCAATTGTGTGGGAAAAAGCGGCGCAACAGAAAGAACAGTCTGTAAAGACAATTAAGGAAAAATTTGCATTTTATAAAATAAGCCCGGAAGGTGATATGTATGGTGTATGAGACAGTTATTGACAGAAAATTATTGTATCGGTTATATTCTTTAAATCGATTCGCTAAAACGGGCATAGTTGGAGTAATTCTCTGTATAAGACTTCTGCTGTCAGTCATTCGGGCAGAAACAGACAGCATATTTTTGATTGTATCCACAGTACTAATTTTATGGGGCATTACAGAAATTATAGTGGCGTTGATCGGTCGCAAAAGAGAGGCTGTCAAAGTGCTGGAAAAAAATCATATCACTCAGTTTTGCCAGCAGATTATTTTTGAAGAGGACAATATCAAAATTAAGAATATGTTGAATCAGAAAGAATTTGAGATTCCTTATGGCGAGATAAAAAAAGTAAGAAAGAAAAAATATCTTCTTGTTTTCCGGACAAAGGATGCACATATTTTTGTACTTGATAAATGGCAGATGTCAATCCCGCAGCAGGATCAGTTGCTTTGGATAATTCAGAAGAAAATGCCTTGGCTTCGGATGAAAGGATTGGCGTAAGTACCTAAAATCAAAATGCCTCCTATGATAAATAGAAAATCACAAGAGGCATTTTAGATTTTTACAGATAATGTGGATTAAGCATTATAAAATTCGTCGATTCCTTCTATAAGCTCATTGCATACTTGAATAGACATACTAAGTGCAAATTTCCATACATTGGAATAGAACCATAGCCAGAAGCAACTTCTAAGCCGATGTCAGCGAATCCGTAAGAAGATCCGTCACCGGTTACCTGAACCCAGTTACCTTTTGTGCTTTCAACATAATTAATGCCCTTCCATTCTGGATGTCTGTCACCTGTCATACTTGAGCGACATGCTACGCGGCAGTTAGCAGGCGGATCAATGATAAAGCCACCAGAGAGTTTCCCGGCTGAATTACGGAAAACAATATTGCAGTAATAGTAATCACCACCCCATATCTAATTAGTAATAAGAAGATAGGTAATAATTTGTAAACTTATAGGGAAAATTTTGGTCTTGTAAATTGGTATTTATATAAATTGCAATAATAATAAAACAATAAAGGAAAAAATATATGGAAAGAGACATAGCGAAAAAAAGAATCATCAGAGCGGTTATTGTGGTTACAGGCATTTTTCTGATTTCTATTTTTATAAAGAAAAATGAGAAAGTTGACCGCTTAGCTGAAACCGAGAATACAGAGTTTCAGGAAATAATATTAGATACGGAGAATGATTTAAAAACCGAAACACAAGAAAGCAGATACACGTTGCCAACGGAATTTATTTATGATATGAGACTGGATGCAGAGTCTGTTGAAGATTATTATATAAAGATTAAAGCTGGCGGCAGATACACTATTGATGAAGACGGAGTTTTATGGGGAAGAGGACCAAATGATTATGGTCAGCTTGGACTTGGACATCGGTGTGAAGGACACAATGAAAAAGTAAAAATGGCAGAGAATGTAGTTCATGTAGATTCAGCAAATGGGTTTGTGATATGGCTGACAGATAAAGGAGAGTTGTACGGTGTTGGAAATGACAGTTATTATAACTTGTATCAACACACGGAATTTTTGATAGAAGACTATAATAAACCGGAAGAACAGTGTGTAACGAACCCAGTTTTATTATTGGAGAATGTAAGTTATGCCAGATGTGGCTATACGGATGTAGTAGCTTTGAAGAAAGATGGAACAGTCTGGACATGGGGATTAGTATGGAAAGATTGTAACGGTGATGGATATGCCAAAAGAAGACCAAAACAGATTCTTTCAGGTGTCAAGTTCATTACAGGTGGATTATATAATCATGCTGCTTTAAAAGAGGATGGAACAGTTTGGACATGGGGAGATAATGATTATGGAAATTGTGGAAGTGATAAAGCAGATCATTTTTCAGAACCGCAGATGGTGGCGGATAATGTTGTAAGAGTATGGACAGGATCTTTGAATTATTCATCCCGGGAGATTGACAAAAAAGATCCTGGGTATTCATTGGAATATGAATCAACAAATGCATATAGTTATAAAAACACGATTATAGAAAAGAAAGATGGCACATTTTATGCATGTGGAATAATCATAGATAAAGAAAAATCACCGATACACTATGGATTAGTAGGTGCTTATATATTTCAAACGGGAGAGTTTGTCCAGTTGGATTGGAATGAAGCTATGTTGAACAAAGCACAGAAAGAATTTGTATTTGATCCATTAACAAAAGTACCTGGTGATATAGAGCCGGATGAGGTAGAATATATCAGAAGATATGCAATACCAGAGCAAACGTTTGATGTATATCTGGAAGATTGGGGAAATGTGACATTTGTGACCTGTGAACGAAGTCTGCAAGAAGAATATGCCAGTAAAGATGTAAAGTTTTATCTTGTAAAAGGTGATCAGGTATTATATAAATTCCCATATCGCTATAAGAATAACTACACAGGGAATGGGGGAATTGGAAGATTGGAAGAAGTAAAGGCGATTGCTTTTCGTGACATCAATCGAGATGGTAAAAAAGATGTAATTATTATTTCGCATTATTTTCCAAGTATGCTTGATAATTATATTTGCGATGTAAGAGTTCACATTTATGTGGCAGAAGAAAAAAGTTTCCGCTGTGCATCAGAAATATCCGAAGATATTGAAGAAAATGTAGATTGGGAAAATATAACAATCGATAGAGTATGTAATTACCTGAATTCAAAAGAATAGAATAGGTAAAACCCCTCTTATTAGCCTAATGGCTATATATAGAGAGGTTTTATCTATTAAAATGTTTTAAATATAAGAGATGGAATAATACTCAGTATTTTCTGTAAGAGGTTTTTGATAGGCAGCCCCATTACCATTATAAATCTGACCTATTTGATAAAAATCTCTGGCTTTGCATGCAGCAAGTAATGCACCATCCCGGTAGGATAGAAGAAAATCTTTATATCCACTGAGCTGATTAAGTTCATCATCTTTAAAGAAATTATACATATCAGTTGCAGATTTACAGATGGCGATTTTGCCTTGGTCATCTTTATGGTTGATACATTCGTAATTGCCACCCATTATCTGAGGCAGCCCCATACTGATCGCTTTGCAAGCGGCTTCAGAGTCAATTGTAGAAGCTAATTCGAATGCCTCATATTCACTGGTTTGACCGTTACCGTGAGTTTTCTTCCATTCACCCTCTTTGTAATAATAGTGAATGTCATTTTCAATTTTGAATACACTGACTGCTGCAGGAGCATTTCCGACTGCTTCTAGGAACGTATGATTTTCAAATCTGATTTTAAGTTTGTCGTTAATCAAACCTATACCGCCGGATTCTGTCAGAAGAATTCCACCAAGTACGTCCTCATCAATTCCAGTATTGACAGAAATTTCAGCAATAGTGGAGCCATGTCTTCTGCGTAAATTTCTGGCATCAGAAGTTGTGGATTTACAGGATTCCAAAACCATAAGAAAATCTTTCGATACATTGCTACTGGTAGGCAGTCCAAAATCATATTCTAAATTGTAAATAGCAGCTAAAGTTCCGGTGGAAAAACGACCATCCGGAAATCCGCAGGAATATCCGGCTACGTTTAGCTTTTTCTGCATAGTTTCCACTCCACTACTATAGCGGAGTTTGCTGTCAGGACGAAAATATCCTGTTCCGGAAAGAACATCTTCATAAGTATATCTGGAATTATCATAACCTACAAAGCCTGGGAGAAAATTTTGTGGTGCAGTAGCTGTTCTTCGTGGAGATGCAATGCATTTATCATAATCCATATTAGCAAATTCAGAATCTTTTTTCCCTACTGTAGTAAACTGATCATATGCCCAGTTTTCAGGCATCTTCTGACCTATATTGCATGTGAAGCCAGATGACATGTCACATACAAAACTGCTGCTGCAAAGATTATTTTCAGCCAGTTTGGTGCATACATAGCGAGGTGCATAAACACCCAACTTATAAACATTAGAAAGAATTTTTTTTGCAGCATCAAAATATGGAATGATCTTACTTTCGATATCTGCAAATAGTACATCAAAATCCACACTGAAATAAATAGTGGCAGAAGATGGGAAACCAAAATTTTGAGCTGCCTTCATAGCTTCAACAGCATCTTTAGAACCTTGAGTGGCAGAAAAATAAGCTGCACTATTACCACTTGTCTGAAAGATAGGGAAAATATTTAAACCTTCTGTGATAAGGATTTCCATTTCATCATAGGTTAGAGCTTTATTTAAGGCTCCATCAACAGAAGCATTTGTCAAATATCTACCGACATCTGTATATCCGGCAGCTTTAATCGCAGCAGCATTTGCAGTCGTAATTTTTGTGGCTGTGTCGAGTGCAGTTGCTTTTCTATCAGAAGAACCTTTACTTGTCACAAGTGAAGCCCATGTCTGCTTGCCGCAGATTCCATCTGGATTAAGTCCGATAAAGTCTTGAAATTTCTTTAAACTTGTGTAGGTATTGTTGTCAAAACTTTCACTGAATCCAGGAAAAAATCCATTAATAGTAAGGCACCACTGGAGAATTCTTTTTGAATTTGTAAAACCGTTGGTGTTAACGGAAAGAGTTGGAGCTTTTTTGAGTGTTCCAGGTCCGAAGCCACCATCGACAGTAGTACCCCATTCGATTTGTAATGCCTTAATTAGATTCTTTTGTGAATTACGATCCCAGAGCCCATTAGGTGCAATCAAGCCAATTGTAGAACCATAGTATTTATTAAGGCCCATCTGAATTTGATGCTTATAGGTATCGTAAACATCGTTAGTTTCTTTGAAACCATATCCATTTGTGTTCATAATTCCCTTAAGTATATAAGGATATACAATTTTGTCAGGAGTAATACCGGCTAAAGTCTGGAAAGTGGCAACAGCTTTTGCCGTTAAAGACCCAAAAATTCCTGTAAATCCTCCGGGAGAAATACCTTTACACCATAAAGAACCCTGCAAAATGTAGATGATATTTTTCGGAACATCTGACTCTGGAATAAGGCTTTCCTTTAAAGTTGGACATTTGCTTAAAGTGTCATTGCCAAATACTCCGTCTGGTTTACTGCATCCAATTTCAATTTGTAAAGCATAAATTAAGGCCTTAAATGTTGCCTGTCCGGTTCGTCCATCTTCGTCAATAGTTGGAAAACCATTAATGTTTCCGTACGTTTTGTTTAACCATTTTTGTGTTTGTAATACACGTGAATCCATATAAATTTCCACCTTTCGTTTGATTTGTAAGCTTACATCATATAGAAAGAAGCTTTGAAGTTAAATGTAAACTGAAAATAGAAATAATTAATTAGAATTGAGACGAGACATAAAATAAAAATAGAAACTAAAAACACTTGTAAATATGAAGAAAATCATGTAAACTAAAAAAATAGTTTCTAAATTTAAAATATCATGCTTATTACCTTAAGGGTGATATTTGATGAATGAAACTACAACAGATAAAGTACGTGCTTACAAGAATGGAGATTTGGCAGCTATGAATCAGCTATTAGAACAATTCGAGCCATTAATAAAAAGTCAGGCACGTGATTTTGGAGCAAATGAGAAGGAAGATGCAGCACAGGAACTGAGGATTGCATTATTTCAGGCAGTACAGCAGATTGAGTATTTTGATTCCGAAGCACAGGTGAACAGCTATATTATCAAATCTGTAAAATCGAAAAAAATATATCTGTACCGGAAACATAAGAAAAAGTGCGAATATGAAACTGCAATACTAGAGGATATGGACTTCAAAATGAGAGACAATGCATACGAAGATGCAGTATTTTATACGGATTTGGTTCGACATATTGAGAAAATGCCAGAAAAGTATCGCAATATTCTGACACAGATTTTGGAAGGAAAGAATGATTCTGAAATTGCGGATAACATGAATCTTTCCAGACAATATGTGAACCGCATAAAGAAAAAGATGCTTTCAGAAGAAAACATCTTTTAAAGAAAGTCAACATGATTTAAATATTAGTATCCAGAGGCTTTAATAATTTATAAGGCTCTACGTTCAGTTCCCTCGCAATATTGAAGAAAGTTTCCATAGAGAATGAACGTATATTATTTGTAGATTCTAACTGACTGATATAAGATGTTGACAGATTTACCTTTTCAGCAAGTACTGCTTGGGTATAGCCTACACATCTGCGATAATGGCTAATATTGAGTGCAATTGTGTGATAATAATCAACATTTTCAAATTTTGGTGTTGCTGTTTTTGACATAAAAATCTCCTTTCATTTGTCCGATATTAGATTGTAGTGACAAATGATATAAATAGCATACATTTATTATTTGAAAATATAAATCAACGCAAAATGATAAAATATTAACGGAGAGTTAATGTATAATGAAATTACAGGCGAAATACTTTATCATAAACTATAGACTTAGTTTTTAGGAGGATAAGTCGGTGAAGAATATAATAAAGGTAGGGAAGACATTGCCCATTAGAAGCTGCCGCCTGAAAATGACAGAAATAAAATAAGTAATACTGGGAGAAGATACAGATGAGATGGTCAAATGAGATGTTTTATGTTCTTTTACTTAATTCTTTTACAGGTGCAGTGGCATATATATTTTGGATAGCATTAAAAAAGCAGATGGAGAAGCACAAGAAACTGAAATACATATATCCAATGCTTGGAATCGTAGAACTGTTTTTTCTGATTCCGGTAATGATTATTTACCTGAAGATTACCACGCATGTTCCGGGTACTATTGGGGCATATTATGGAAAATTGTTTCTCAGGACACCGGTTATCTATGCTTTGCAGTGCGTGATCGCCGGCATATGGATTCTTGGTGTGATATTTAATTTAGGAAACTATGGACTGGAATATATGAAGTTCCGGCAAGTATTGAAGAAAAATATAGTATATTCTCAACCGAGGAAAGAAAAAGACCGGATTCAAAAAGAACTCGGAATAAAAGAAACAGTAGAAATATATCAGAATTATAGTGTTCCATCCCCTATTGTCGTTGGCTGGATAAGTAAGAAAATAATTTTTCCTGTAAAAGACTATGAAAAAGAAGAATTAGTGACAATCCTCTATCATGAGATGATACATATCAGACAGCATATTCTTATCATGAAAAAGGTGGCAATATTTTTGAAATTGATTTTCTGGTGTAATCCGATGATGACGAGCCTTCTGCAAAATATTGATGAATGGGGAGAGGTTGCATGTGACAGATATGTATGCAATGAGACAATGTATCCTTATACCACACAGGAATACTATCGGATTGCTGTGAAAGGTCTGGAACAATCCCAGATTTGGATACCGGAGATGGTTACAGGCTTTCAGAAAAAGAGTAACTTTAAAAGGAGAATATTGCGGATGAAAAATTATAAGAAAGAAAACGAAATGAAGCTTATAAGCGGTGTGGCTTTAAGTATGATGTTATGTATAGTTACCTCTACATCAATTTTTGCGGCTGGTGAAGGATTTAAATCTATATATGAAAAATTCTATAATGAAACAGAAGTTACAGTAGAAGAAGAGTATATACCGGTTGAACAGCTGGAAGAATATGAAGAAATGATCGATCCTGCCAATTATGTAGATTATGAAATTGTAGAGGCTGGAAAAGCAGAAAATTCCAGTCGCACAATGGGAGAAATCACAGGAGAAATTGGGAAAGGAAGCATACAGGCAGAAAGCATTTATGTGAAGAAGGGTCAGTCAGTTGTAATGGCAATTTCCGTTACACCGGCAACGCAATCGGTTCGAGTAGGAATAATTGATAATAAGAATAATATGCGTTATGTGAATGGAAAAGACAGCATTATGCATTCATTTGAAGTGAGTACATCAGGCTACTATACACCAGTAGTATTTAATGATTCAACGGTAAAAGTAAATATCAGTGGAACTTATTACGTGAAATAAAAATATTTAAAATAAGGATTATAAAAAAATACTATTCTGGTTTCAAAATCATATCCAGGCATCTTCTTACCCTTAAGAAAGGAGATGATGTACATGGAACAGGCACTTATTGAAGCGGCAACTACGCAGGGTATCTGGGTACTGTTATTTGTTTTTCTGTTTTTCTACACAATCAAAAACAATGAAAAACTGATAGAGAAACAGGACCAGAGAGACGCTAATTATCAGCAGTTATTATCAGATATGACAGAAAAATATTCTATCATTGAAGATATCAGGGAAAGTGTTGTTGAAATCCGAAAACAGATTGAAAATATTTCAACAGAACAGTAAAGGCAACATTAGAAAAAACGCGAGGATCGCACTGCGGCGGACGGAAGTACGCCGCATATCGTGTCCCGCCGTAGATAGTGATTCTCGTGGGTTCGATTCTTATTATGAAGCTAATGTGAATAAAAAATAAAGTTTTATAAAAGCTTTATAAAATCTGAAAAAAACGATTGACAACAGTAGTTTAAAAAACTATACTTTAATCATATCAAAATCTTAATTATCTAATTTCGTAATTATTCAATAGCCAGATCGGCAGTGATTCCATTTTTAGTGAAATTAGGGATGCATCTTTGGTTTGCCAGCTATAGGGGAAAGTCTGTGTTCATATAGGAAGGATTCCTTTATTCAGGAATTGAAATTTTTATTAAAAATCAGAGATACATTGAAAAAATTAAAAAATTCAATTATGATTAAGGGGGAAACTAAGTGAATACAAAAGACAGTAAGGTACAATGGCATCCTGCATTTGATGCAGCACTGCAGATAGAATTAGGAGATGAAGCAAAGTATCTGACATTTGAACCGGAGCATCTGCTCTCGAAGAAGCCTATGCAGATTGATGTGTTGGTGAAGAATGAGAAAAATATTAAAATAACAAAGAATATAGGAAGAATCTTCCGGCAGCATAATATTGTAGAATACAAATCGCCGGAAGACTATCTGAATATTGATGATTTTTATAAGGTGTATGGTTATACCTGTATTTACAAAACAGAAGTTGAGAAGGTGAATCAGATTCCGGCAGAAGAGCTTACAATCACATTAGTAGGATATCGTTATCCGAGGGAGATGCTGAAGAACCTTAAAAACGAGAGAAATATCAGCGTTGAGAGTGTGGAGAATGGAATTTACTATCTTCACGGAGATGCAATCCCGATACAGCTTATCGTTGTACCAGAATTATCAACGGAGAATAATTACTGGCTTAACAATCTTCGGAATGACTTAAAATCTGGTGGCGAAATGAAATTGTTCATGGAGCAATGTGAAAAGAATAAAGATTCAAAATTATTTCAGGCGCTGACAGATGCGGTCATGCGTGCAAATTGGAAAGAAGCAGAGGAGGAGCGAAAAAAAATGAATGATGTGTTTAAAGAACTTTTTGCAAAAGAATTCGAAGAGTATATGGAAGAGGGAATGCAAAAAGGAATACAAAAAGGAAAAATAGAATTGTTAATAAAAAAATATAAAAAAGGCTATACAGCAGAGGAAGCAGCAGATGCTTTGGAGGAAAAAACATCCATAGTTCAACAAATATATGACATTATTGGACAGTATGCACCAGATTATGATATAGAGAAGATTTGTAACGCGTTTTCACAAAAGAACAGGATTCAGGCATAGAGGTCAGGAATATGGCACTGACAAAAGAAAAGGTCGAAGCTGACAGACAAATAAGCTGCCGGTTTCGACCTTTTCATATTATGGATTATTTTTTAAAGTTTGCTCTCTTTCTTAAAGTAGGATCCAGAATTCTCTTACGGATACGTAAGGATTTTGGTGTAACCTCCAGTAACTCATCAACATCGATAAAGTCAAGAGCCTGCTCTAAGCTTAAGATCTTAGGTGGAACTAAAGTTAAAGCTTCATCAGCAGAGGAAGAACGTGTGTTTGTAAGGTGTTTCTTTTTACATACATTCAACTCGATATCTTCATTTCTGGAGCAGGAACCAATGACCATACCTGCGTAAACTTTCTCACCTGGTCCGATGAAAAGAGTACCACGATCCTGTGCGGAGAACAGACCATATGTAACGGACTCTCCGGATTCGAAGGCGATAAGGGAACCAAGCTGGCGGTAAGCAATCTCACCGCGGTAAGTATCATAGCCATTGAAAATGGTATTGATGATACCATTACCTCTTGTATCGGTCATGAATTCACCTCTGTATCCGATCAGACCACGGGATGGAATATTGAATTCAAGCCTTGTATAACCACCTGTCAGAGGTTTCATATTTAACATTTCACCCTTACGCTGGCTTAATTTGTCGATAACAGAACCAGTGAACTCGTCTGGTACATCAACATAAGCAAGCTCCATAGGTTCTAATTTCTTGCCATTTTCATCTGTGTGATATAAAACTTCTGCCTTACTTACAGCAAATTCATATCCTTCACGACGCATATTTTCGATTAATACAGATAAATGTAATTCTCCACGTCCGGATACCTTGTAGCTGTCAGGAGAATCTGTTTCTTCTACACGCAGAGAAACATCCGTATTTAATTCACGGAATAAACGGTCTCTTAAATGGCGGGAAGTAATGTATTTTCCTTCCTGTCCTGCTAACGGGCTGTCATTTACGATGAAGTTCATGGACAGTGTTGGCTCAGAGATCTTCTGGAATGGGATAGCAACAGGATTCTCAACGGAGCAGATCGTATCTCCGATATGGATATCTGCGATACCGGAAATAGCAACGATGGAACCAATGTTTGCTTCTTCAACATCAACTTTATTCAGACCATCAAATTCATATAATTTACTGATACGTACTTTTTTCTTCTTATCAGGATCATGATGATTTACAACAACTGCTTCCTGATTGACTTTAAGAGAACCATTATCAATCTTACCGATACCAATACGTCCAACATACTCATTATAATCGATCGTACTGATCAGAACCTGTGTCGGAGCCTCAGGATCACCCTCCGGAGCAGGGATATAATCTAAGATTGTCTCAAATAATGGAGTCATATCTTTCTTGCTGTTAATAAGATCATGGAGTTCGCGGACTGCATAGCCATCTCTTGCAGATGCAAAAAGGAATGGGCAGTCTAACTGTTCGTCAGAGGCATCCAGATCCATAAATAATTCTAATACTTCGTCAACAACCTCATTCGGACGTGCTTCCGGACGGTCTACCTTATTTACACAGACAACAACCGGGAGTTTTAAGTCAAGAGCTTTCATTAAAACGAATTTGGTCTGAGGCATAACACCTTCAAATGCATCTACTACGAGGATAACACCATTTACCATTTTAAGGACACGTTCTACTTCACCACCGAAGTCTGCATGGCCAGGAGTATCAATAACGTTGATCTTTGTTCCTTTATATGTGATTGCTGTGTTCTTAGAAAGAATTGTGATACCACGTTCTTTCTCAATGTCATTGGAATCCATGACACGCTCAGCAACTTCCTGATTCTCACGGAATACACCACTCTGCTTTAAAAGTTCATCGACCAGAGTTGTCTTACCATGGTCAACGTGAGCGATGATTGCTATGTTACGTACGTCTTCACGTTTCTGCTTCATAAATTATCTCTCTTTCTTATGTGTGTAAATTAAATAGTTTCCTATTAATATAACTTTAAATATGACTTGAACTTATTTATTCTATCACATTTTTTTCAGAACGCAAGTAGCACGGACTAATTTTTTTAAGCTTTTTTCAGAAAACAAGAAATACTTATCGACATATTTCTCGAAAATTCCGCAGACAGAAAATGGTAAAAAAGATTTGTCAGGCAGATCACCTATCTATGTGGTGACAAAGAGGAAGGGAGAAAAAATTCATGGCAGATAAAATTTTTGAAAATAACCAGGTGTCGATCGTAGGAGAGATTGTTTCTGATTTCAGATTCAGTCACGAAGTATATGGAGAAGGTTTTTATGTGGTAGATGTGGCAGTCAACCGGTTAAGTAACTTTATGGACTACATACCACTAATGGTTTCAGAGCGTCTGATCGATGTAAATGCTGATTATATCGGACAGATGATTTATGTTATGGGACAGTTCCGCTCCTTCAACCGGCATGAGGAGAAGAAAAACAGGCTTGTGCTTTCTGTTTTTGTGAGAGAATTGGAACTGATTGATGAGATACCGGAGGACATAAAAACAAATCAGATTTTTCTGGATGGTTATATCTGTAAAGAGCCGATCTACAGGAAAACCCCGCTGGGCAGGGAGATTGCGGATCTTCTGATCGCAGTAAACCGGTCATATGGAAAATCCGATTATATCCCATGTATCTGTTGGGGGAGAAATGCAAGGTTTGCATCAGGATTTGAAGTGGGAGGACATATCCAGGTATGGGGACGCATCCAGAGCAGGGAATATGTGAAAAAAATCAGCGAGATGGAAACGGAAAAGAGAGTTGCTTATGAAGTGTCAGTGAGCAAAGTCGAGTTTTTGCCGGACGAAATCTGAACGGATTCGGAAAGAATGTATTTGCTGCATTGACAAGGTGTGAAGATGATGTTATGATTTAGCCAATAAAAATATTGCTTGGTAGAGGTTGCGTACTTTATGAGTATCTTTTTGGATGTGTCAGGCACAGTCGAGAGAAAGTGAAAGGAGAGTACGCCGAAAGAGTATATCACCTGAGGATATATTACTTGGGCATGAAGTGAAGAACTTTATGACTGTCATCTGATTTACGGATGGGGAGCTATCAGATTCCTGAAAGCCTGCAGAAGATGCAGGAAGATTTATTCAGAATTCAGAGAGACCGGTCCAGTTACCGGTCTTTTTTATGTAATAGGAAACTTCGTTTCCATTACATAAAAAAACGCTCCGCGAGGATCGCACTGCGGCGGATAAGAAACATGTCGCATATTGCGACCCGCCGCAGGCGGAGAATCTCGCAAGCGAGATTCTTTTTTATATATTCGGAATATTGATTTCCGGAGTATAAAATGCTCCACGCAACATTTTTAACAAAAAAAGTTTTAAAGCGTATAATGAACGTAGGAGGAAATGGATATGTCTATTTTTAAAGGCGCAGGTGTAGCGATCGTAACACCAATGAAGAATAATGAAGATGTGAATTATGAAAAGTTAGAGGAACTGATCAACTGGCAGATCGATCAGGGAACAGATGCGATCATTATTGCAGGTACCACAGGAGAGAGTTCCACACTTACGATGGAAGAACACAGCAAGGTGATCAAGGCTGCAGTTGAATTCACAAAACACCGTGTTCCTGTGGTTGCAGGTTCCGGATCAAACTGTACAAGAGAGGCTATTTATCTGACACAGGAAGCAGAGAATGCAGGGGCAGACGGAATCCTCGCTGTCACACCTTACTACAATAAATGTACGCAGGGTGGATTGATTCGCTATTATTCTGAAATTGCGGAGTGTACAAAACTACCGATTATCATGTATAATGTACCTGGAAGGACCGGATGTAATATTCTTCCGGAGACAGCTGCGAAGATTTATAAAGATGTTGAAAATGTTGTAGCAATCAAAGAAGCAACAGGAAGTGTGGCTCAGGCATCCCAGCTGATGTATCTTACAGATGGAAAGATCGATCTTTATTCAGGTGAAGATGGAATCGTTGTTCCATTACTGGCGATCGGGGCAGTTGGTGTGATTTCGGTATGGTCGAACGTTGCACCAGACAAGGTACACAATATGTGCCAGAGTTTCTTTGATGGAGATCTTGTGACATCGATGAAGTTACAGAGAGAAGCTCAGCCGCTTATAAGTGCATTATTTTCAGAAGTGAATCCAATCCCTGTGAAGAAGGCATTGAACCTTATGGGCAGAGAAGTTGGAACACTCCGTTCTCCATTGACAGAGATGACAGAGAAGAACGCAGTAATGCTCGAAGAGGCTATGAAAGCTTACGGCATTTTATAAAAAAGAGGGGCTGTTGTTACAGCCCCATTTTTGTGCGCAGAAGAATGATACAGGCGAAAGCCTGCAAAACAAGAGAAAAGATACGAAAGGCAGGAACCAGAAAATGACAAAAGTGATTATGCATGGATGTAACGGAAAGATGGGACAGACGATCACAGCGATGTGTAAGGAGGATCCGGAGATTGAGATCGTTGCCGGAGTAGATTTATACGATGGGATCAGGAATGATTACCCGGTATTTTCCAATATATCCCTGTGTGATGTGAAAGCAGATGCAGTCATTGATTTTTCCAATGCGAATGCAGTTGATGATCTGCTGGTATACTGTGTGGATAAGCAGATCCCGGTAGTGTTGTGTACAACCGGAATGTCGGAAGCACAGATTGGAAAGGCAAAAGAGGCAAGTGAACATGTTGCAGTGTTAAGGTCTGCAAATATGTCTTTAGGAGTTAATATGCTGTTAGAACTTTTAAAGAAAGCAGCCGTGACACTTGCACCGGCCGGATTTGATATGGAGATTGTAGAGAAGCATCATAATCAGAAGCTGGATGCACCGAGTGGAACAGCACTTGCACTGGCAGATTCCATGAACGAGGCCCTGGATGAGAAGTACAGTTATATTTATGACAGAAGCAAAGAACGCAGAAAGAGAGAAAAATACGAAATCGGAATTTCGGCTGTCCGCGGAGGCAATATTGTTGGGGAACATGAAGTGATCTTTGCCGGTCAGGATGAAGTGATCGAATTTAAACATACAGCATATTCGAAGGCAGTGTTTGCAAAAGGAGCAGTGCAGGCAGCAAAGTTTTTAAAGGGAAGACCAGCCGGATTATACGATATGAGTGATGTGATCAGAGATTTTTAATGGCAGTGAATGGGGAAGAATGGGGAGACTTTATAAAAAACAAGTGGAGGGTGAAAGATAATGCAGCAGAACGAGTTACGGTATCTTAAGAGTCTTGCAAAGCAGTATCCGACAGTAGCATCTGCAGCTACGGAGATTATTAATTTACAGGCTATTTTAAGCCTGCCAAAAGGAACGGAACATTTTATCACCGATATTCATGGTGAATATGATCAGTTCCAGCATGTGATGAAGAATGGTTCGGGAGCGATCAAGCGTAAGATAGAAGATGAATTCGGTAATACGATCAGTAAGGCGGAGAAGAAAGCGATTGCAACACTGATCTATTATCCGGAGCAGAAGCTGGAGCAGATCGCAAAAACAGAAGAGAACTTTGAAGACTGGTGTCAGGTGACACTCTATCGTCTGATCAGAATCTGTAAGAGTGCATCTTCAAAGTATACAAGATCCAAGGTGCGTAAGGCTCTTCCGAAAGATTTTGCATATGTGATCGAAGAACTTCTGAATGGACGTCCTGACGTATCGGATCAGGAGGCATATTATAATGAAATCATACATTCCGTCGTACATACGGGAAGAGCGGCGGAGCTTGTGATCGCATTTTGTAATCTGATCCGTCGTCTGATCGTAGATCATCTTCATGTTGTCGGAGATATTTTTGACAGAGGACCATATCCGAACCTGGTTATGGATACATTAATGGCACACCATTCTGTAGACATCCAGTGGGGCAATCATGATGTGTCATGGATCGGAGCGGCAGCAGGATGTGAGGCACTGATCTGCAATGTTATTCGTATTTCAGCAAAATATGGTAATCTGAATCTTCTGGAAGATGGTTATGGAATTAACCTCGTACCGTTGGCCAGACTTGCAATGAACAGATACGACAAAGACTCCTGCAGCTGTTTCAAGCTGGATTACAGAGAAGATGAATATGATGTCGGGGATGTATTGCTTGATAAGAAGATGCATAAGGCAATTGCGATCATGCAGTTTAAGCTGGAAGGGCAGATGATTTTGAGGCATCCGGAATTTAAAATGCAGGACAGACTCCTTTTAGATAAGATCGATCCTGAAAAAGGGGTTGTTATGATGGATGGACAGGAGTATGAGCTTCGCGACAGTCATTATCCGACAGTCGACTGGGAACATCCATATGAATTATCTTCGGATGAAAGAGATGTAATGGATCGTTTGAAGACAGCATTCATTAACTGCGAAAAATTGCAGAAGCATATCCGTTTTTTGCTGACAAAAGGAAGCCTGTATAATGTATACAATGGCAATCTTTTATATCATGGCTGTGTTCCGCTCAACGAAGACGGAACATTTACCGAAGTGGAGATTTATGGTAAAAAGTATTCAGGCAAGGCATTATATGATGTGCTGGAAAATTATGCGAGAAAAGGATACTATTCGATCAATCCGGAGGAAAAGCATAAAGGACAGGATATCATGTGGTTTATCTGGGAGAATAAGAACTCTCCGGTTTTCGGAAAAGAAAAGATGACGACCTTTGAGAGATATTTTGTGACAGATAAGTCTACGCATTGTGAGCCGAAGAATCCATATTACACGCTTCTCGAAAAAGAGGAGATCGTGAATAAGATCCTTGCAGAATTCGGTCTGTCAGGAAGAGAAGCACATATTATCAACGGACATATTCCGATTGAGGCTAAGAATGGGGAATCTCCGGTCAAATGTAATGGAAAGCTTTTAATCATTGACGGAGGATTTTCCAAGGCATACCAGCCAAAGACAGGAATTGCAGGATATACTTTGATCTATAATTCCTATGGACTTGTACTTGCAGCACACGAACCATTTGAGTCGGTAGAAAAAGCAGTGAATGAAGGAACGGATATTGTATCGCATACGATCCTTGTACAGCATGTCAGAAGCAGAAAAACGGTAGCAGATACAGACAATGGTAAACTGATGAAAGAAAATATTAAAGATCTGGAAGAACTGCTTGCAGCATACAGAGAAGGCACAATTGTAGAAAATATCTGAATATGGTATAATTTACATGATCTGTTTTAACAAAAGATAAATTACAGGAGGGGACAGGATGAATAGGAAGAAAAGAAACAAAATTATTTCATTAATGGCAATGGTAGTATGTGTAGTGATGTTGTTTGGAAGTACAACAACAGTGGATGCAGCAAAAAAACCATCTAATACAGCTGCGTATCAGGCAGTTTTTGATGCGGAGTATTATTATAACACCAATCCGGATCTTCAGGCAGCATATGGATTTGATACAAAGCAGTTATTCCAGCATTTTGTGAGAGCAGGAATCTATGAGGGAAGATCAGGGTGTGCAGATTTTAACGTTATGGTTTATCGTGCCAATTATCCGGACTTAAGAGAAGCATATGGCAATGATCTTGCGTCCTATTGTGCCCATTATATTTCAAGCGGAATAAGTGAAGGACGAAATGCGATCACACTGATGTCAGCAGGAGATGGAGCAGCTCCGGCTGTCGTACATGGCTCATGTACAACAAAGTTTGATCCAAGAGCAGCAAGAGCTACCAATATTGCAGTTGCGGTTTCAAGGATCAATGGTGTATTGATCCAGCCGGGAGAAGAGTTTTCATTTAATAAGACAATTCTGCCGCGTACAGCTGCAAATGGTTACGTTGAGGCACCGATTTATGTGAGCGGAAAACATTCGACAGGCACTGGTGGCGGAATCTGCCAGGTTTCTTCAACAATGTATTCTGCAATGCTCAATGGAGGAATTCCGGCAACAGAGAGGCATCCGCATTCTCTTCCGGTACCATATCTTCCAACAGGCAGAGATGCAACGATCGCCGGAAATTATTATGACCTGAAGGTGGTAAATATTTATAATACCCCATTGGAAATATCCGCAGTTGCAGATATGAAGACCGGAACAGTCAGCGTTACATTGATCCAGCAGTAGAGATCAGGCATACATTATAACGGGGAAGCTGATAACAGGGGGAATTTTATGACAGATCAGACAGTGACATTAGAGATTAACGGGGAGAAGAAAGAATATCGTACCGGAAGCAGCTTTTTATGCATCGCACAGGATCATAAGGATATTTATCCGGATGATATTGTTTTAGTATTGTACAACGGAAGACTGCGGGAGTTAAATAAGACTGCAGACTGCGATGGTACAGTCGAATTTATAACGACATCCGACAAGACAGGAAAGAAAGCATATAGGCGGAGTGTGACACTTCTTATGCAGAAAGCAGTACACAATCTGTGGGGAAAAGAAGGGATTTCTGTCCGTGTGAAGTATTCTATAGGTCATGGATACTATTGTGAACTGATAAGGCTTCTGGCACAGGAAGAAGGTCAGGCAGCGGGAGAAGAGGTTGTAAGGATTTCCGAAACCGATGTCAAGAGAATTAAGAATGAGATGTACCGCATGGTGGTGGCAGATTATGAGATTGAGAAGAAGAGTGTGAATACAGATGATGCTGTTGCACTTTTCAGGGAACTTGGCATGCGGGACAAGGAAAAGCTGTTCCGTTATCGAAGAAGTTCCCGCGTGAATATTTACGAGATCGATCATTATATGGATTATTTTTATGGATTTATGGTACCATCTACCGGATATCTCAGGTATTATGATGTGATTCCTTATGAGGACGGATTTATGCTGCTATTTCCAGATAAGGATACCAGGAAAGTGGCAGAATTTGTACCGGCACCGAAGCTGTTTTATACATTGAAGACATCAAGAGACTGGGGCAGGATGTTAGAGATCGATACAGTCGGAGCATTGAACGATGCGATCGTAGCAGGAAAAACCCAGCAGATGATATTAACACAGGAAGCTCTGTTCGAAGAACGTATCGGATCACTGGCAAGCAGGATCGTCTCTGCAGGGGATAAGAAGTTCATTATGATCGCAGGTCCATCTTCTTCCGGCAAAACAACGTTTTCACACAGACTGTCTATCCAGCTGGCCGCAAAAGGATTAAATCCCCACCCATTTCCATTGGATGATTATTATAAGGACAGAGATCTCTGCCCAAGAGATGAGAATGGAAACTACGATCTGGAATGCCTGGATGCTCTGGATGTAGAACTTTTTAATCACGATATGAATGAGCTTTTAGCAGGAAAAAAGGTGAATCTCCCTGTTTTTAATTTCAAAACAGGGAAACGTGAATATAAAGACCGGTTTATGAAGCTCAAAAAGGATGATGTACTGGTTATAGAGGGAATCCATGGATTGAATGATAGGTTGTCCTATTCTCTTCCGGCAGAGAGTAAATTTAAAATCTATATCAGTGCTTTGACACAGCTGAATATTGATGAACATAATTGCCTCCCGACAACGGATGGGAGAATGATAAGAAGGATCGTGCGTGATGCAAGAACACGCGGCACCACAGCAAGGGAAACGATCGCAATGTGGGATTCCGTCCGACGTGGGGAAGAGAAGTATATTTTCCCATTTCAGGAGGGGGCAGATGTCATGTTTAATTCTGCGTTGATCTATGAACTTGCCGTGCTCAAGATGTATGCAGAACCACTATTGTTTGCAATTGATAAGGATTGCACAGAATATTTGGAAGCAAAGCGTCTGCTGAAGTTTCTGGATTATTTTCTTCCGATGCCAAGTGATGGAATCAACCAGAATTCCATCATCAGGGAATTTATCGGAGGAAGCTGTTTCAATGTCTGATCAGGGAAAATATTTCTTGCGAAAGTAGAAAAAATAGTGTATAGTAGGGAACGTCGCAGAGATTCTGCGACGTTTACCATGTAATAAAATAAGTAGGACAAATGATCGCGGCTGCAAGTGTCGAAAGACCGCAGGTGAGGAAAGTCCGGGCTTCACAGGGCAGGATGCCGGATAACGTCCGGTAGAGGCGACTCTAAGGAAAGTGCAACAGAAATATACCGCCTCTCTTTTTATAAGAGGGAAGAAACCAAAGGTTTCTTCGGCTTCCGGTTTCCGGGAGCAGGTAAGGGTGGAAGGGCAGTGTAAGAGACTACCGCCTTCCTGGTAACAGGAGGGGCATATGTAAACCCCATTCGAAGCAAGACCGAACAAAAGCGTTGACGTGGCCCGCCAGCTTTAGGTAGGTCGCTTGAGATGGCTGGTAACAGCCATACTAGAAAGATGATCATTCGTGTCTGCGTAAGCAGACGGACATAACCCGGCTTATCGTCCTGCTTATTTTATCTTAGTCGAGAAGATTCCAACCTCTTCAGGTGGCGGGTAATACGTTCGACTTGAAGATAGATATACAACAGGATAATACAGACAGAATTATGATTTGACAGAAAGATGCCATATGGCATCTTTTTCCTTATATTGTAAGAAATAAGATGAAAATATTTGCTTTGAAAGTCTGCAGCAGGCAAAATATAATAGAAATATAAAATAATTCTTAAAAGATAATAGATATGTTGACGAGGAACGCATACGGGCGTAACATAAAAACATTATGAGGAAAGTTAGTGATTTTTGCAGTACAAAATGTTTCGAAAACAGGAAGAAGGTACTGTATAATTACAAAAGAGGTCAACAGATATGAGAGAAAAATTTCAGAGATTTATGCAGGGCAGATATGGCGCAGACGAGCTGTCCAGGGGACTGAATGCAGTTGCACTGGTGCTGTTATTGATTTCTGTATTTGTTCGAAATGGAATAATTTACTGGCTTGCGATCGCATTGATTATTTATGAGACTTTTCGAATGTTTTCAAAAAATGTTTCCAGGCGTTATCAGGAGAATCAGCATTATCTGAATTACCGTTATAAGGTTATTGCGAAGATCGACAAGTATAAGAAGCGTTTTCAGCAGAGAAAAATATACCGTTTTTATAAATGCCCACAGTGCAGACAGACCGTGCGTGTACCGAGGGGAAGAGGCAGGATCTGTATTACCTGTCCTAAGTGCAGAACAGAATTTGTGAAAAAAAGCTGATAAAAGGAGTCTTTTTTGTGTTTGGTTATATTAATATCAATCAAAAAGAATTATCGGAAGAGAACCGTAAGATTTACCAGGCCTATTATTGTGGACTTTGTCAGAAACTGAAGACGAACTGTGGGACGAAAGGCCAGATGCTTTTGAGCTATGACCTGACCTTTTTGATCGTTCTGCTCACAGGGTTATATGAACTGGAGAATACAAAGGATCAGTTCACATGTCCATTGCATCCGACAAAGAAGAGAACCGCTTTTGTGAATGAAGCTACGGAGTATGCGGCTGATATGAACCTGATCCTTGCATATCAGAATTTACTGGATGACTGGAATGATGAGAAATCCTATGCAAAGAAAGCATTTGTAAAGATCCTTGACAAGGATTACGCAAGGATCACAGCCAAGTATCCAAGGCAGATCGCTGCAATCGAAGAATTTATGAAAAAGACATCAGAGGTCGAGAAGAAGAAAGAGACAAATCTTGATCTTGTTGCAGGTCTTACCGGTCAGATGCTTGGAGAAGTGATGTGCTGGCGTGAAGATGAGTGGCAGGAAGAGATGCGCACACTTGGTTTTTATATGGGAAAGTTTATTTATCTGATGGATGCATATGAAGATTATGATTCGGATCGAAAGAAGAACTGCTATAATCCGTTGATTTATATGGAGAAGGAAAACGAACAGGAATTTGATACATTCTGCAAACTGCTTCTTACGAGCATGATGTCTGAATGTGCAAAATCTTTTGAAAGACTTCCGATTCTTATGCATGCAGATATTTTGCGGAACATTCTTTATTCCGGAGTATGGAGTAAATACGAGTATCTTCAGCTGAAACGCAAAAAGATCGAAGAGAAACAGGCGAAGAAAAACAGACAGAGTAAGACGAGGAGAGATACATGATGAATCCGTATCAGGTACTTGGTGTTTCACCGGGAGCCTCTGATGATGAGATAAAAAAGGCATATCGTGCATTGAGCCGGAAATATCATCCGGATGCCAATATTAATAACCCCAATAAAGCACAGGCAGAGGAGAAGTTCAAAGAAGTCCAGCAGGCTTACGACCAGATTATGAAGGAAAAACAGTCAGGTGCTGCATTTGGCGGAAATTATGGCTATAATTATTCTTCCGCAGGTACTGATGGATATCGTTATCAGTATAGTTATAATGGAAACCAGGGATACCGTTCAGGTGCTGATTCCGTGCAGATGCAGGCAGCAGCTAATTATATTGCAAACCGCTGTTATACAGAGGCACTGAATGTTCTTAATGGTATTCCGTTTGCTGAGAGAGGAGCACGCTGGTACTATTACAGTGCCATGGCGAATCAGGGCGCTGGCAATAATATTATCGCAAAACAACATGCATCACGTGCAGTAGAGATGGAACCAAGTAATTTTGAATATCGTCAGTTCCAGCAGCATCTGGAATACGGAGGTACCTGGTACACGAATATGGGCAGCTCATATGACAGACCATATTCCAGTTCTGGCAGCTGGTGTTTAAGTCTTCTGTTTTTAAATATGCTTTGTAATTGCTGTTGTTTACGGCCATTTTAAAAGAAGAAAAGATCGTTCGCAGTCATACGAACGATCTTTTTATTTGCGGTTAATATTTATTTACGGTTTGGATTGGAATATTTTTCTTCGCAGTATTTACAGCGATAAGTTTCTTTTTCCTCATCTGTAAGAACAAAAATCTGATCCAGCTCCTGTTCAATGGATGTGATGCATCTTGGGTTTCTGCATTTGATCACATTTTTTACCTGCTTTGGAAGATGAAGATCTTTCTTCTCGACGATCTTGGAATCTTTGATGACATTGACGGTAATATTATGGTCAATAAATCCTAAAATATCAAGATCAAGTGCTTCAACCGGGCATTCAACCTTCAAAATATCTTTTTTACCCATTTTGTTACTCTTTGCATTTTTAATAATGGCAACCGTGCAGTCTAAATGATCTAATTTCAGATCGTGATAAATACGAAGGCTCATTCCGGCCTGGATATGATCTAATACGAAACCTTCCTGGATACCACTGATATTTAACATGTGAACTCCTATCTGTGACAGATGTCACGTAAAATTCTTGTATGATAATCAAATTATGATGAAAAACTGCTTTTAATCCACATGAATGTCAAGCAGGGTAAGGATCAGTGCCATTCTGGCATAGACACCGTACTGAGCCTGGCGGAAGTAAGCAGCTCTTGGATCATCGTCCACTTCAACAGAGATCTCGTTGACACGTGGAAGAGGATGTAAGACATACATATCTTTTTTTGCAAGCTCCATTTTGGATTTTGTCAGGATATAGTAGTTTTTCAGACGTACATAATCTTCTTCGTTGAAGAAACGTTCCTTCTGGACACGTGTCATGTATAAAATGTCAAGCGTAGGCATAGCATCTTCCAGACGTTCTACTTCTTCGAACGGAATGTTGTTTGCCTTTAACACATCTTCTCTGATATAACTTGGAATTCTTAATTCTTCCGGTGAGATAAGGATAAATTTGATTCCAGGATAGCGGATCAGTGCGTTGATCAGCGAGTGAACCGTACGACCAAATTTCAGATCACCACAAAGACCGATCGTCATGTTGGAAAGTCTGCCCTTTAAAGAACGGATCGTCAGGAGATCTGTAAGGGTCTGGGTAGGATGCTGATGACCACCGTCGCCGGCATTGATTACTGGAATACGGGATTTCAGGGAGGCTACAAGAGGTGCACCTTCCTTAGGATGACGCATAGCACAGATATCTGCGTAACAGGAAATAATACGAATTGTGTCAGAAACACTTTCACCTTTGGATGCAGAAGACGATGCTGCATCGGAAAAACCTAAAACAGAACCACCAAGATTAAGCATGGCAGCTTCAAAACTAAGTCTTGTTCGTGTACTTGGCTCATAGAAACATGTAGCAAGCTTTTTGCCATCACATGCATGAGCATATTTACCAGGGAACTTCTCAATGTCATTGGCAAGATCTAAGAGCTTGTCCAACTCATCCACAGAGAAATCCAGCGGACTCATTAAATGACGCATATTAACCTCCTTAATAAATGCCATGTGATTAATAAGTAAAAATGACATTACTTTCAGGCATTTTTTCTATCATATAATAATCATTTTCCAAATTCAAGAGAAAAATTATTTACACTATATTGACACAAAAAGACAAAATAGTCTGAAATTTTCTGCCTTGCAGTTATAAAAGAAAAAAGGTATAATATGCATAGTAACGGCAGCGTCCGGCTTGTAGAGGCAAAGAGGCTGTCCACAGAGGCAGGAGGATGAGCAGATGGCAGAAGATATGAATTTAACACATGATATTGATGAAGATGAAGTAAAATATTGTGAACGGAAACGGATTTTATTTTTTGGATTACCGTGGACTTTTACTAAATACACGATCACACCGGGAGTACTGACGGTTGATGAAGGGTTGTTTAGAACAGAAGAGAATGACTGCTATATGTACAAGATCCAGGATGTGAAGCTTACGACAACACTGATAGAGCGTATATTTGGCCTTGGTACGATCATCTGCTATACCGGCGATGTTACAAATCCGGAGATGAAGCTTATACATATCAAACATGCAAAAGAAGTGAAGAACTATCTTTTGAAGGCATCGGAAGCGGCAAGGCTCAGACGTCGTACTTTGAATACATTAGACATTGGAGCGATGGAGCTTACCGACGATTTTGACAATTAAGACTGACATTTTTTCAAGGATAAAACACGTTCAAAGATCAGACCTGTGATCATCCAGACAGGCGCATAATCCAGACGGATAACACCATTTATGTTCGTGGGAACATTACTGTAATCCCACGGACACAGATGGTGTTTTTTTAAGAGAGAACCGCTGAAAAATTCAAATCCGAAAATTCCTGCCGCATATATTATGCTTCTGATGAGGGCAGGGAGCTTCTGGATATGACGGTAAAATGGCCGGATAATAGCAGCGGTACCGTAGATTGGAAACATCCAGACTGAAGTCTGTCCGATCAGCCGCATATCTTTTTTTCGGATACTTCCAAGCGAAGTAAATAGTATTTCCAGACACCATCCGGTAAGACCACATAGAAGAAAATCGTGTTTCATTTAAAATCTCCTGTCAGCTTTTTATATAGGATGTCCCCAAAAAACAAATTTATTACAGGATGGAAATCAGAAATGAATTCAAGAAGGCAGACAACTTGTAAAAAAGTGCTTTCTGGCATATAATGAAAAAAGTGTATTCATTGCAAAATGGAGAAAAATGCAGTTCTTAAGCCGACTATTGCAGCAGATTTCTTACGAAAAGGTGATCGGGGAGACAGACAGGGAAGTGTCGTTGATATGTTGTCATTCCGCAAAAGTACAAAAAGATACATTGTTTGTCTGCATCAGTGGATTCAGTGCAAATGGACATGAATACATTCCAAAAGCATTGGAGCGTGGAGCCGGAGTGATCGTAGTGGATTGCAGGTATGTGATCGAAAGCAGGCAGGGACCTATGATTTTGACAGAATGCACGAAAGTCAGTTTCTCTGACATATGGAAAAGAAAAAGTATTACCCTGGTTCTTGTAAAGGATACAAGAAGAGCATTATCTGCTCTTTCGGCTGCTTTTTACAATTTTCCGGCAACTAGATTAAAGATGATCGGAATCACAGGGACGAATGGTAAAACAACGACCATGTATATGATAGCAGGAATTTTACAACATGCAGGATACAGAGTCGGAACAATCGGGACGATCAATGCCTTTGATGGAAGAAAAGAGGAAACAAACTATAATACAACACCGGAATCCTGTGAGATACACAGACTTCTTGCACAGATGGCGGACAATGGATGTGACTGCTGTGTAATGGAAGTGTCGTCCCAGGGAATCGCATACGGTCGCGTCAGCGATATCTGCTTTGATATCGGGATATTTTTAAATATAGAGCCGGATCATATCGGCAGGGGAGAACACAGCAGCTTTTCCGAATATCTTCATTGTAAAAGCCAGCTGATGAGACAATGCCTTGTTGGAATTGTAAACAGGGATGATCTGAATGTTTTAAGAATACTGGCAGGTCATACCTGCGGAATGGTGAAGACATTTGCACTTTCTTATCCTTCGGATGTGATGGCAGAAAATATACAGTATACAATGGATGCCGGCAGACTGACAAGTACATTTACAGTCAGAAGCCGGTCAGTAAAATATATGGCAAAAACAAAACTCCCAGGCAGATTTAATGTATACAATGCACTGGCTGCAATCGCAGCCGCAGAGCAGCTTGATGTACCGCCCAGAATAATACAGGAATCCCTTCTTGGCCAGAAGATACCGGGGCGTTGTGAAAATCTGACAGAAGGAAAAGAATATACGATTCTTGTTGATTACGCCCATAATGAACAGGGGTTAAAAAATCTTCTTCTGGCATTAAAAGAATTAAAACCGGGCAGGCTTGTTGTAATTTTTGGCTGTGGAGGTAACCGGTCAGAGCTGAGGCGGAGCCGCATGGGTGAAACAGCGGGAAAGCTTGCGGATTATACGATCCTTACATCAGATAATCCCAGGTGGGAGGACGAAGAACATATATTAGATCAGATCGAGGATGGAATTTCCAGGACAACAGACAGGGAGCATTATTGCAGGATTACGGACAGAAGAGAAGCTGTACGATATGCAATAAATCATGCAAAAAGAGGCGATCTGATCGTTATTGCAGGAAAAGGGCATGAAAATTATCAGGAGATAAAAGGAGTCCGGTATCCGTTAGATGACAGAAGAATTGTGCAGGAGGAATTAGATGGCGGAGTATGCAAATATAATTGTTGATATTTCCCATGAAAAATTAGATAAAACATTTCAGTACAGGATTCCGGAAATACTGCGGGATAAGATTACAGTTGGAATGCAGGTGAAGATTCCATTTGGCAGCCGTACGCTGAACGGTTATGTTGTGGAACTGACCGATGAAGCGGAATTTGCAGTGGATAAGATCAGGGAACTTAAAGGAATTGTGACAGACGGTGTAGCGATCGAGAGTCAGCTGATCGCACTGGCGGCATGGATGAAGAAGAATTACGGAGCAACAATGAACCAGGCCTTAAAGACAGTGCTGCCGGTGAAAAAAAAGCAAAATGCCATAGAGCATAAAAAGATCAGGCTGAAAATCGGGGAGATGGAAGCGAAGAATCAACTGGCAGAATTTCAAAGAAAACATGCCAGGGCAAGAGAGAGACTGCTTCAGGCTCTTTTACAGGAACGGGAAATTGACTGGGGAATCGTCACACAGAAGTTAAATATACAGCCCACAGTAATCCGGGCACTGGAAACACTTGGAATTGTCGAGATCGTAAGTGAGAAAGCTTATCGTAATCCGGTATCACATCTTAGCAGTGAGGGATATTATCTGACACTGAACGAAGAACAGAAGCATGTGGTGGATGTCATCACAGGGAATATGAGAGAAAAGATCCGGAAAACATATCTGATAAAAGGTGTGACAGGAAGTGGCAAGACAGAAGTTTATATGGAACTGATCCATTACATCCTTTCACAGGGGAAACAGGCAATTGTGCTGATCCCGGAGATCGCACTGACTTATCAGACAGTGATGCGGTTTTATAACCGGTTTGGAGACAGGGTTTCCATTATGAATTCAAGATTGTCACAGGGAGAACGTTACGATCAGTTCGAACGTGCCAGAAATGGTGATATCGACATTATGATCGGACCAAGATCAGCACTGTTCACACCATTTTCAAATCTTGGTCTTATTATTATAGATGAGGAACATGAAAGCAGCTACAAAAGCGAAACCTTACCGCGTTATCATGCAAGGGAGACTGCGATCGAACGTGCAGGAATGTGCGGTGCAGATGTAGTGTTAGGTTCAGCAACGCCATCTGTGGAAAGTTATTATAAGGCAATGAAAGGTGAGTATGCATTGCTTGAATTAAAGCATCGTGTTGCGAGCAAACCATTGCCAAAGGTGGATGTAGTCGATCTGAGAGAAGAATTAAAAGCAGGAAACCGCTCCATACTGAGCAGAAGGCTGCAGGAACTGATAGAAGAGCGTCTTCATAAGAAGCAACAGATCATGCTTTTTATCAACCGGAGGGGTGTGGCTGGCTTTGTCTCTTGCAGAGCGTGCGGTCATGTGATAAAATGTCCGCATTGCGATGTTTCACTCAGCCAGCATATGACAGCCCGGCATCCGGAGGGAAGAATGGTCTGCCACTACTGTGGATATGAAGAGCCGGTACCTAAGATCTGCCCGGAATGCGGATCAAAATATATTGGCGGGTTCAAAGCAGGAACGCAGAAAATCGAAATGATCGTAAAGGAACGTTTCCCACAGGCTTCAGTACTTCGTATGGATACCGACACGACGAAGAATAAGGAAGGACATGAAAAGATCCTGTCTGCTTTTGCCAATCAGGAGGCAGATATTCTGATCGGAACGCAGATGATCGTGAAAGGACATGATTTTCCGAATGTAACGTTAGTTGGTGTGCTTGCAGCAGATATGTCACTGCATATCAGCGATTATCATGCGGCAGAACGGACATTTGAACTTCTGACGCAGGCGGCAGGAAGAGCCGGAAGAGGAGAAGTTCCGGGAGAAGTGGTGATACAGACGTATCAGCCGGAACATTATAGTATTAAGACCGCAAAAGACCAGGATTACGAAGCATTTTACAGGCAGGAGATCGAATACCGTAAGATGATGCTATATCCGCCAGTGTTTCATCTTCTTGTGATCCTATGTGCTTCCAAATGGGAGCAGAGGGCAAGTGACGGAGCGGATGAGCTGCTGCATGAGATAGATGGGATACAGGAACTGAAAAAAAAGATTTTCCCGATAGGACCTGCGGATCCGGCAATTGCCAGGATTAATGACATATACCGTAAGGTGATCTATCTGAAGGCAGAGGATTATCAGAATCTTGTTTTTGTAAAAGACCGCCTGGAAAAGTTTGTGCGGGACAATACAGACTATAAAGACATTGTGGTTCAGTTTGATTTTAATCCGGTGAATGGATTTTGACAGACGAATCTGATATAAATATTATTTTTTGCTATGATCAAGGAGGACAAAATGGCACTTAGAACGATACGTGTACAGGGAGATCCTGTATTGGAGAAAGTATGTAAACCTGTAACAGAGATTACACCAAGAATCAGCGAACTGATCGAGGACATGTTAGATACGATGTACGATGCAAACGGAGTAGGGCTTGCTGCACCGCAGGTTGGTATTTTAAAAAGAATCGTTGTGATAGATGTCGGAGAGGGACCGATCGTGATGATCAATCCGGTGATCGTTGAAACATCCGGAGAGCAGACAGGTGATGAGGGATGCTTAAGTGTTCCTGGAAAAGCAGGACAGGTCACAAGACCTAATTATGTAAAGGCACAGGCATTTGATGAGAATATGCAGCCATATGAGATTGAGGGAACAGAGCTTTTGGCCAGAGCGATCTGTCATGAAACAGATCATCTTGAGGGACATCTTTACGTGGAGAAGGTCGAAGGACAGCTCCATGAGGTGACTTACGAGAGTGAAGAGTAAGGAGAATTACAGATGAGAGTTATTTTTATGGGGACACCGGATTTTTCGGTAAATACATTAGAAGAGATTATCAATGCTGGACATGAGGTTGTACTCGTGGTTTCCCAGCCGGACAAAGCGGTCGGAAGAAGCAAGGCACTGAAATACACACCGGTCAAGGAGTGTGCTCTTTCGCATGGTATTGAGGTATATCAGCCACAGAAAATCCGCACAGCCGAGTCGGTAGAATATCTGAAAAAATATAATGCTGACATTATCATCGTGGAGGCATTCGGCCAGATCATATCAAAAGAGATTTTGGATATGCCGCGTTTTGGATGCGTGAATGTACATGCATCCCTGCTTCCGAAATACCGCGGTGCTGCACCGATCCAGTGGGCAGTGATCAATGGAGAACAGGTGACCGGTGTCACAATTATGCGTATGGATGAGGGAATCGATACAGGAGACATGATCATGAAACAGGAAGTGATCGTGGATGCAGAAGAGACAGGTGGAAGTCTTTTTGACAAGCTCGCTGATGTGGGTGCAAAGCTATGCGTGAAAGCAATGCAGGCAATTGAAGACGGAACAGCAGTTTATACACCTCAGGATGAGTCTCTTGCAACACATACCGGAAAGATACAGAAGGAGCTTGGTAATATTGACTGGTCAAAAGATGCGGAAGTGATCGAGCATCTGATCAGAGGATTGAATCCATGGCCAAGCGCATACACAAGGTTAGAGGATAAGAACCTAAAGATCTGGAAGGCAAAAGTTGTATCCCATGACGTAAAAGCAGCTCCGGGCTGTATTCTTAAAGTGACAAAAGATGAGCTTTTTGTCCAGGCAGGAAATGGGGTACTTGCATTGCTTGAAGTCCAGCTCGAAGGGAAGAAACGAATGACAACGGATGCCTTTTTAAGAGGGTATCAGGTAAGTGAAGGCAGCTATTTAAGACGCTGCTAGACAGAAAGGAAGAGTGTATATGCCATATTATTATTATGGGATCGATCCAACCTATTTTCTGGTGATCATCGGTGCGGTGATCTGTATGATCGCATCAGCAAGGGTTAAGACAACGTATAACAAGTATTCACAGTATCGCAGTGCATCCGGAATGACAGGTGCAGAAGCGGCACAGAGGATTTTAAATTCCGCAGGGATTTATGATGTGACGGTTCAGCATATTTCAGGAAATCTTACAGATCATTATAATCCTGCAACGAAAACACTGAATCTTTCGGATTCTGTATATGGTTCCACTTCTGTGGCAGCTGTCGGAGTAGCAGCACATGAATGTGGACATGCGATCCAGCATCAGCACAGTTATTTCCCGTTGACGCTTCGCACAGCGATCGTACCGATAGCTAATATAGGATCTTCCATTGCATGGCCACTGATCGTGTTTGGCCTTTTATTCAGCCGCAACAGTGGGGCAATGTTCATTAATCTTGGAATTCTCTGCTTTTCTTTTGCGGTGTTATTCCAGCTTGTGACACTTCCTGTGGAATTTAATGCATCAGCCAGAGCATTACGTATTCTTGGAGAACAGGGGATTTTAAGTGAGAGTGAACTGCCATATACAAGAAAAGTGCTAAAGGCAGCAGCTTTAACTTATGTGGCAAGTGCGGCAGCCGCAATTCTTCAGTTGCTGCGTCTTGTATTACTGTTTGGAGGAAGAGACCGTGACAGATAATGTCAATACAAGAGAACTGATACTCGGTATTCTGATGGAAGTGACGAAGGAGGGCAGCTATAGTCATCTTGTGCTTCGAGCTGTCCTTGATAAGTATCAGTATCTGGATAAGAGAGATCGTGCTTTTATAACCAGAGTATCAGAAGGAACGATACAGCATATGATCGAACTGGATTATATCATTGACCAGTTTTCGAAAGTAAAAGTGAATAAAATGAAACCAGTGATCCGCAATATTATGCGGATGAGCGTATATCAGCTGAAATATATGGATTCAGTACCGGCATCCGCTGCCTGCAATGAGGCAGTAAAGCTTGCGAGAAAGAAAGGATTTTCTTCTTTGAGCGGATTCGTGAATGGAGTTCTACGTAATATCAGCAGAAATCTGGATCAGATTGCCTGCCCGGATGAGGAAAAAGACCGGGTGGGCTATTTGTCTGTACGTTATTCTATGCCAAAATGGATCATAAATCAGTGGATCACAGATTACGGGATGGAGCAGACGGAGAAAATTCTCCATGCATTTTTACAGGATGCACCGATATCAATCCGTACAAATTTAAGGAAAACGACACCAAAACAGCTGGCAGAACGTTTAGAAGCAGAAGGAGTTCTGACAGAACACATTTCTGTAAAAGAATACCCTGATTTAAATTATGCATTTCTGATATCCGGATTCGATCATCTGAATGCACTGGAAAGTTTCAGAGAAGGACTTTTTTATGTGCAGGATATCAGCTCTATGATGGTAGCTGAGCTTGCAGCACCAAAAGAGGGTGACAGAGTGATCGATGTCTGTGCCGCACCGGGAGGAAAGAGCGTTCATCTGGCAGAGATGCTTCGTGAAACAGGTATGGTGGAGGCAAGAGATCTGACGGATTATAAGGTCGGAATGATCGAGGAGAATATCAGAAGACATGGACTGTCTAATATGACAGCAGTACGTATGGATGCCACCATTTTCGATCCGGCATCTGAAGAAACAGCAGATATTGTGATCGCGGATCTTCCGTGTTCCGGACTTGGAGTTATGCGTAAGAAGACAGATATTAAGTATAAAATGACACCGGAGACAGAGAAGAAGCTCGTTTGCCTGCAACAGAAAATACTGGATACGGTATGCAGATATGTAAAATCCGGCGGAACATTGTTATATTCTACCTGCACGATCGATAAAATGGAAAATGAAAACAATGTAGAATGGTTTTTGAAAACACATCCGGAATATGAACTTGTCAGGATGCAGCAGATTTTTCCAATGGATTCGTATGGTGACGGATTCTTTCTTGCAAAATTAAAAAAGACAGGATCAGTCAGAAAAGAAGGTGACGGTGCCACAGACAAGGAGACGGAATGGAACAACTGAGAAAAACAGATATTAAGTCGTTAAATTTAAAAGAACTGACAGCTTTTGTGGAAGAGCTTGGAGAAAAAGGGTTCCGTGCAAAACAGATTTATCAGTGGCTTCATGTTAAGCAGGTATCTTCTTTTGATGAAATGACCAATATATCAAAGGCATTTATCGAAAAACTGAAAGAGAACAGTCAGCTTGTGAGCCTGACACAGGAAGCTGTGCAGGTTTCAAAACTGGATGGAACAAGGAAATATCTGTTTCTTCTAAACGATGGCAATGTAATAGAGAGTGTTCTGATGCGTTATAAACACGGCAATTCTGTCTGTATTTCATCCCAGGTGGGATGTCGTATGGGGTGCAGATTCTGTGCATCCACACTGGATGGACTGGTAAGGGGACTGACGGCCTCTGAAATGCTGGATCAGATTTATCAGATCAGTAAAGATACAGGAGAACGTGTATCGAACGTTGTAGTGATGGGAACCGGTGAGCCGATGGATAATTTCGATAATCTGTTGAAATTTATTGAGCTTCTGACGGATGAGAATGGATTGAATATCAGTCAGCGGAATCTGACTGTTTCCACCTGTGGAATCGTTCCACGGATGCGTGAACTCGCAGAGAAAAAGCTTCAGATCACACTGGCACTTTCCCTCCATGCATCTACACAGGAAAAAAGGCTGGAACTGATGCCGGTTGCAAATAAATATGAGATACATGAAGTGATCGATGCCTGCAAATACTACTTTGAACAGACGGGAAGAAGAATCACGTTTGAGTATAGTCTTGTGGGTGGAGTCAATGATACAGAAGAGGATGTCAGAAATCTTTGCAATCTGATAAAAGGGATCAATTGTCATGTTAATCTGATCCCTGTAAATCCGATCAAAGAACGTGACTATGTGCAGCCGGCAGCACAGGTTACTGCTGATTTTAAAAACAGGCTTGAAAAGCATGGGATTAATGTTACAATTAGAAGAGAAATGGGCAGAGATATAGATGGTGCCTGTGGGCAGCTGCGCAAGAGATACATGGGACAGCAAAATGAGGCAGAAAGGTAGGAAGAATTAAATGAAGACGTTTTCCATGACTGATATTGGAAGGCGACGTGAAATGAATCAGGATTATATGTATACATCCGAGACTACAGTCGGAAAGCTGCCAAATCTTTTCCTTGTAGCAGATGGAATGGGTGGACATAAAGCAGGTGAATATGCTTCCAGATTTACGGTAGAAAGTATAACAGCGTCCATTTCAGATTCGAAGCAGGATGGAACGGTTGCAATTTTAAGGGATGCGATCACAGAGACAAACCGGCGTCTGAATGAGGAGGCAGTGCATGATCCGTCTAAGACCGGGATGGGAACAACCATCGTTGCGGCAACGATAACAGACAGGATGCTGCATGTTGCCAACGTTGGTGACAGCAGACTGTATGTGATAGACAGGAATGCAATCCGGCAGATCACAAGAGATCATTCTCTTGTCGAAGAGATGGTGCGTCTCGGGGAGATGGACAAAGCAGATGCGAAAGTTCATCCGGATAAGAATATCATAACGCGTGCAATAGGCGTTATGCCTGATGTTTTCGTTGATTTTTTTGAAGTGGAATTAAAGCAGGGTGATCAGATACTGATATGTTCTGATGGTCTGACGAATATGATCGATGATGAAGATATTAAGAGAATCGTATTAAGTCAGAGAGATATTGTTGAGAAAGCAGAAAAACTGATAGAGACTGCCAATGAAAATGGCGGCAGAGATAATATTACGGTGGTATTGATAGAACCATTTTCTGATGAGGTGAAAGAATGTTAACAGAAGGTATGTTTGTTGGAGATCGTTATGAGATCATAAGCAAGATTGGAACTGGCGGAATGTCAGATGTGTATAAAGCAAAAGACCATACACTTGGTCGTTTTGTAGCGATTAAGGTATTGAAACCGGAATTTTCCGAAGATGTGAATTTTGTCACGAAGTTCCGTACAGAGGCACAGTCTGCAGCAGGGCTGGAGCATCCAAATATTGTAAATATCTATGATGTAGGAAGTGAGAATGGCATGCACTACATCGTAATGGAATATGTAGAAGGAATCACATTAAAGACTTATATTGAGAAAAAAGGCCAGCTTACATTCAAAGAGACTGTAAGTATTGCAATCCAGGTTGCAAGAGGTATTGAAGCAGCACATAACAAGGGAATCATCCACAGAGATATTAAACCACAGAACATTATTATTTCCACAGAAGGAAAAGTAAAAGTTACTGATTTTGGTATTGCAAGAGCAGCCTCTTCCAATACGATCAGTGCAGATGTGATGGGATCTGTACATTATGCATCACCGGAACAGGCACGAAATGGTTTTGTGGACGGTAAAAGTGATATTTATTCCCTTGGTATCGTAATGTATGAGATGGTAACCGGAAGAGTGCCATTTGACGGTGACACAACAGTTGCAGTAGCGATCCAGCATCTTCAGGAGGAAATCGTAGCACCGAGTGCTTATGCGCCAAATCTTCCGATCAGCATGGAGAAGATTATTTTAAAATGTACCCAGAAGAATCCGGACAGAAGATATGAGTCTATGACAGCTTTACTTGCTGATCTAAGAAAAGCACTTATAAGCCCGGATGAAGATTTCGTCGTGATCGCACCGGTTTCCCAGGAGAAAACACGCGTGATCAATGAAGAAGAGATCAATAAGATCAAGCAGGAAACAAGCAACATCTATCTTGGTGAAGAAGATATTATCTCCAATATGCCAAAGCGTAGAATGAAAGTAGAAGAGCCGGAAGAAGATACGGACGATGATTATGATGATGATCTGGAACCAAATCCTAAGATGGATAAAGCAATCACAATCATGGGGATCGTAGCAGGTTTTATCATTGTAGGACTGATCATTTTCATACTGGTAAGCTTCTTTGGTGATTTTAAATTCGGAGGTTCTTCAAAGAAGAATAATACAGAAGTTTCACAGGAAGAATCTGGAATGCTGGAAGTACCTGACGTGAAAGGACTGACATTTGAGGAAGCACAGGCAGAATTATACGAGAAAGGTCTTGGAATTAAAAATGCCGGAAGTTCTGCATCAGAACAGTATGAAGCCGGACAGATCATAAGCCAGACACCGGATGCACTGACAAAGGCAGAAGAGCATACAACAATTGAAGTTATCGTGAGCAGCGGTAAGGGTGAAGTATCTGTTCCTTCTGTAACCGGTATGGATGAAACAACAGCATACAACACATTATCAAATGCAGGCTTTACTCCGGTAAAAGATTATGCATACAATGGAGACGTTGCACAGGGAAATGTGATCGAGCAGAGTCCTGCAGCCGGTTCCCTTGGTAAATCAGGCGACAGTGTCAAGATCGTGATCAGCCGCGGAACAGAACAGGAAGGAGCTGCAACGATCGCAGTACCATCCGTTCTCGGACTGACTGAGGATGCTGCAAGAGCAGCAATCCAGAATGCAGGTCTTACTGTCGGCAATATTACAAGCGGTAACAGTGATACCGTAGCAAGCGGACAGATCATCTCCCAGAGCCCTGCAGCTGATGCAGCTGTAGATCCGAATACAGCAGTAGATTTTGTTGTAAGCACCGGAGCAGCACAGGCACCTGCAGCAAAGACATATGCTATGGGTCTGACCATTAAAAGACCGGATAATGAATCTGTAGCGGCAGCAAATATTTATCTTTATGACGCAGCAGATGCACAGGGAAATGTTCTGGAACAGTGGACGAATCAGTCTATTTCACTGTTTGGAACAGATGGACTGCGTATTTCCAAATCCGGGCTCACAGTATCAAGCGGTTCCTTAAAGATTGAATGGTTAGATGCGAATGGCGCAGTTATTGGCAGCCCACAGATTGTTTCCACTGTACCATTCAAAGAGGAATAAGGCACTGTTACAGAAGAGAACAAAGGAAACAATATGCAGGGAAAGATTGTAAAGGGTATTTCCGGGTTCTACTATGTTCACATAGCAGGATCCGGAATTTATGAATGTAAAGCAAAAGGAGCGTTTCGCAATCAGAAGGTCAAGCCTCTGGTGGGGGATGATGTTTTGATAGCAGTGATTGATGAGACCGGGAAGAAAGGCAATATCGAGAAGATCCTGCCACGGAAGAATGAACTGATCCGCCCGGCAGTAGCCAACATCGATCTTGCAATGATTATTTTTGCAGTGGCAAAGCCACAGCCGAATTTTAATCTGCTGGATCGTTTTCTGATCATGATGGAGTACCAGAATGTACCGGTGACGATCTGCTTCAATAAAAAGGATCTGTTAGAAGAAGATGAAATTGACAAATTTGCCGGAATTTATAAAAAATGCGGGTATCCGGTCATCTATACCAGTGCAGAAAAAGAGCAGGGGATGGATCTGTTACACCAGCTGCTGGACGGAAAGACGACAGCAGTAGCAGGACCTTCCGGGGTTGGCAAGTCTTCGCTGGTCAACAGACTGCAGCCGAATGTGCGCATGGAGACAGGAAGTATCAGCAAAAAAATAGAGCGCGGAAAGCATACAACAAGACATTCTGAGATCATACCGATCGCGGAAGATACTTATATCATGGATACTCCTGGATTTAGTACACTTTATATTCCGGGATTTGAAAAAGAGGATCTCGCGGATTTCTATCCGGAATTTGTCGAATTTGAACCATTTTGCAGATTCA
>CAKQXQ010000009.1 GCA_934292805.1 uncultured Roseburia sp.
GTGCTGATATGGCTCAGTCGGTAGAGCGTCGCCTTGGTAAGGCGGAGGTCACGGGTTCGATTCCCGTTATCAGCTTACATAAGAAGCCCCGGTAATTTCAAGGATGCTTGATTTTACCGGGGTTTTTGCGTTATCTGCAATATTTTACGTAAAGAGTATAATCAGTGAGGTCTTATGCAACACGAAATGCAACACGAATTTTTCTAAGTTTATACAGAAAATGTTTCTGCGTTAAACGGAGGGAGCAAATGGAAGCTTATCGTTTCTCTGAAAAACACTAGTGACTATATAACAACAAAACTTATACCATTTTCTTATTGTTGGATTACATAAAATTTTACAGTTTTATTTTATACGTATTATTACATAATTATGTTGACATACGTATTGTTACGTGTTATAACATTCTTAGATAAGGAAAGGAGATACAAAAGATGCCAATGACTTCAAAAGAGATGATTACTCATCTCAAAAAGAACGGTTTCGAGATTATCAGTCAAAATGGTTCGCATGTAAAAATGTACAATCCACAGACTGGAAAAACAATAATTGTTCCTTATCACTGCAAAGACCTTAAAAAAGGTATGGAGCAGGCAATATTGAAACAGGCTGGGTTAAAATAACCCAGCCTCCCAAAAAGGAGGCTTTTCTATGAATAAATTATTTTATCCGGCAATTTTTCACGTAGCCGAAGAAGGCGGCTTCTGGATCACATTTCCAGATCTGCCTGAATGCATGACACAGGGCGACAGCATGCAGGAAGCTTATGAGATGGCTGTTGACGCTTTAGGACTTGCCCTCACAAGTCGCGAACAGGAAAAGCAGGAGATTCCTACTGCTTCTGAAGTGAATCTGATTCCTGTTGGAAAAGATGAATACTGTGTCATTATAGAATTTGATATGCTTGCTTATAAAAAACGTACAAATTCGAAGGCTGTTAAGAAAACTTTAAGTATACCGGAATGGTTGAATGAAGAGGCAGTGTCTCTTGGTATTAATTTTTCGCAGGTATTGCAGGAGGCACTTATGCAGAAAATTGGTGCGAACCTTAATTAAAGTTTAAAGTTATTGATGTTTAGTGCTCACAAGAAAAAAAAGAACAGCCTGTCGATCGGCTGTTCTTTTAGGAGAAGGTATTTTTACTATGGGGTATAGCAAAAACTATATATAATGTATTGGGGGGTTTTTACGAGAATTATAATATCATACTCCTCTCAATAAGTGTTCACAAATGTTACAAAAGTTAATGTATTTTTTTGTGCAATATTAACAATAAAATACTCTTTATCCTTGTAACCCGACTCTCCTGGTTTTATTTTTCTTTCGCCATCCGGATTTTATTCTTAATACGCTGCAGTGCATTATCGATTGCCTTAGGCTGTTTCCCCATTTTCTCCGCAATCTGCTGATAATTCAATCCAGAAAGATAATCATCTAACACTTTACATTCCATTTTGCTTAAGTTTTCCCGGATCTGCTCCAAAAACTGCTCTACGTTCTCACGCTCGATCATGCGTTCCTCCGGATTATCGGAATTTTCAGAAATAAGCACTTCTGAAAGCGGCTGTCCTTCCTCTCCTGTCTCGGAATAGAAAGACACATAAGTATTTAACGGAGCATGTTTCTTCCTGTTCGATGCTTCCACTGCACTATAAATCTGTCTGGTGATGCAGATTTCTGCAAAATGATAAAAAGATGCCTCTTTCTCCTGCCTGAAATCACGGATTGCCTTAAACAATCCGATCATTCCCTCCTGAATAAGATCATCTGTATCCCCACCGATCAGAAACATTGCATTTGCCTTTTTCCGTACCAGTGGTTTGTATTTGTCTAACACATAATCCATAATCCCGGCATCACCGGCTCTTAACCTCTGAATCAGTTCTTCATCACTCAGATTCTGGTATCTGTCCACTGTTTTTCTCCTGTTTACTGTAAACGCTGTCTTACGATCTCATAAGCAAGCACACCCGCTGCAACAGATGCATTCAGGGAATCAATATCCCCTTTCATCGGAATGGATGCGATAAAATCACAGTTTTCTTTTACAAGCTTGCTGACTCCTTCGCCTTCATTGCCGATCACAAGACCAATCGGTCCTTTCAGATCAAGCTGATACATTTCTGTGCCGCCCATATCTGCACATACAAACCAGAGTCCCTTTTCTTTTAATTCTTTGATCGTTGCTGTAAGGTTTGTCACTTTGGCTACCGGAGTATAGTTGATCGCACCGGCAGATGTCTTTGCAACGGTTGCCGTAAGTCCTACCGCACGGCGTTTTGGAATGATCACACCATGTGCACCTGCCAGATTTGCTGTACGTATGATTGCTCCAAGATTATGAGGATCTTCTATATTATCCAGAATAAAAATAAATGGAGGTTCCCCTTTTTCCTCTGCCTTTTTCAGAATATCTTCGACTTCTGCATATTCATAAGCAGCTGCGATCGCGATCACACCCTGATGCTTCTTTGTCTCAGAAATCTGATCCAGACGTTCTTTATCAACAAAGTTAATGATCGTATCATACTTTCTTGCTTCCCGGACGATCGTGCGGACCGGTCCATCCTGGCATCCATCCAGAACGAACAGCTTGTCAATTGTTTTCCCGGAACGAAATGCCTCTAATACTGCATTACGTCCTTCGATTTTCTGTTCTTCGTATCCCATAAACCTTTTCTCTGTGGTCTCTGCTTCCCAGATCCCTTTCCTTTCTTTTCTATTTATATGCTGTCATTCTCTTTGAAGTATCCATATTCATCCAAAAACCTGATCACAGCTTAAGATTCAGCCCTTCCACACCTGCTTTCACAAGTTCTACAAGACGTTCGAACTCATCCTGCAGATACAAATATCCCATAAGTGCTTCAAATCCTGTTGCTTTTCTGTAATCAGACATGGTAGCGTTCTTTGCCATTGTGAAAGATTTGGCATTTCTTCCGCGTTTATAGACAGCCTGCTCTTCCTCTGTTAAAAGCGGAAGTAAAACCTCCATCATCATTGCCTGCGTGTGTGCCTTTACGATCTGGCTGGTACGTTTATGAAGATCACTCGCTCTTGTGTTTCCTTTTGCCACCACAAGTGAGCGGATCACAAGATCATAAATTCCATCTCCGATATAGGCCAGTGTCAGCGGTGAGTAGGTTCTGATGTCTACATTCGCAATATGAAATTGTTCTTTTAAATAAGAATCAATCCCTTTTTCCATTTTGTATTTCTCTCCTTGAACTGCTATTTCCTGCAGACAGACCGTGGTCATATCTGTTCTTTGATCCACGGTCTCTCCATTAAAATCTTATTCTGCCTTGTGCCATACCACACCTTCGCGTGTATCTTTGATGACAATTCCTTTTGCAAGTAATTCATCACGGATCGCATCCGCTTTTGCAAAATCTTTTTCCTTTTTGGCTTCTTTTCTTTCTTCGATCTTTGCAAGGACAAAGCTCTCAAGTTCAGCATCAACACCTTCGGTTGTCTCTGTACTCTTTGCATTTAAAAGATTCAGGGAAAGAACTTTATCAAAATCCCTGATCAGCTCGTATTTTGTAATATCATTCATATCTGCTTTTAACAGATCATATAATACCGTGATCGCCATGGATGTATTCAGATCGTTTGAGATCGCATCCACGAATTTTGCCTTGTACTCTTCAAATGCCTTCTCGTCAACTTCTCCCTCTTTCTTAAGAGCCGCAATACGTTTCACAAGCTTATTGTAAGCTGCTTTTGTATTGTCCATGATCTCATAAGAGAATTCCAGAGGTTTTCTGTAATGAGACTGTAAGCAGAACAATCTGTATACGATCGGATCATAACCTTTTTCCTGTAATAAAGATACGGTAAGGAAATCCCCTTTGGATTTGCTCATCTTACCTGATTTGTCATTCAGATGCTGTACATGGAACCAGTAGTTGCACCATTTGTGTCCAAGATAGCTCTCTGACTGTGCGATCTCATTTGTATGATGTGGAAAAATATTATCCACTCCACCACAGTGGATATCCATATATTCTCCAAGATGCTTGATACTGATGCAGGAGCATTCGATATGCCATCCCGGATATCCTACTCCCCATGGACTATCCCATTTAAGAGCCTGGTCTTCAAATTTGGATTTTGTAAACCAAAGAACAAAGTCTGTCTTATTCTTCTTATTCGTATCTTCATCTACATCATCCCTTACACCAACTAAGGTTTCCAGCTCTGCCTGTGTAGAGAATACGTAGTAATTATCAAGCTTGGAAGTATCAAAATAAACATTTCCTCCTGCCTGATATGCATAACCCTTTTCCAATAATCCTTCGATCATTTTAATAAATTCAGGAATACAGTTTGTTGCAGGTTCCACAACATCCGGTGTTTTGATATTTAACTTTCTGCAATCCTCAAAAAATGCATCTGTATAGAACTTCGCAATCTCCATTACGGTTTTATGCTCACGCTTTGCACCTTTTAACATCTTATCTTCACCGGTATCTGCATCAGAAGCGAGATGTCCGACGTCTGTGATATTCATAACACGTTTTACATCGTAGCCTACATAACGAAGGGATTTTTCCAGAACATCCTCCATGATATAGCTTCTCAGGTTTCCGATGTGTGCAAAATGATAAACTGTCGGTCCGCAGGTATACATTGCGATCTTGCCGTCTTCATGTGGTATCACTGTTTCAATTTTCTTCGTAAGGGTATTGTAAAATTTAAAATTATTTTCCATTTTTCTTCTCCGTTTTGTATTTATTTTTGTCCCATTGCTTTTTCTTCTATAAAGTTTTAAAGCCTGGGATCAGTCTGCATTTAATTTTTTGTCAACCTCTTTCAACTGACGCTCCAGATCAAGCACCCGGTTGACAAGTTCTGCATTCTCACGCTGTAAAACACTGATATCTTCCTTGACCGGATCCGGCAAATGGCACTGATCCATATCACTTCTCGGGATCTTCACATTATCACGTTTTACGATCCTGCCCGGTACACCGACAACTGTACAGTTTGGTGGAACTTCCTCGATCACAACACTTCCGGCTCCGATTTTGGAATTCTCCCCGACAGTAAAGGAACCAATGATCTTCGCTCCTGCACTGATCATGACATTGTCACCGATCGTAGGATGACGTTTTCCGGTTTCTTTTCCGGTACCACCAAGCGTAACTCCCTGGTATAACGTGACATTATCCCCAACGATCGCAGTCTCACCGATAATAACACCACTTCCGTGATCGATAAAAAATCCTTTTCCGATCGTTGCTCCCGGATGGATCTCTATTCCGGTTTTCCTTGCTGCTCTCTGGGAAATAAATCTTGCCCAGAAAAAATGTCCTTTCAGATATAACTTATGTGCTCTTCTGTAACTTAGCATAACACGAAAGCTTGGATAAAGCAAAACTTCCATCGGTGATTTGATCGCCGGGTCACGCTCTTTTATAACCTGAAATTCTTCCTTCACATGCTGGATGATTCCCATACTTCTTTCCTCTTCTCTTTTTAATAATAATGGACAATTGCAAAACTCATAAAACCTAAATTTAATTGTGAACAATTTAAAGAAGATTATGTAGAGTTTCGCTAACGCCTATTTTAATAAAAAAGCGGATTACCTCATCTCCAAGAGACGAAGTAATCCGCGGTTCCACTCTATTAAAAATCAATTGATTTTCACTCAGAACACGTAACGTGTGTCATTCGAATCAGAATACTGAAAATCTGCTGCCACAGATCCTTGTTCCTCTGAATAGCTCCCGGATGCACTTCGTAATCTCTCCCGCAAGACTGCTTTCAGCCGGTGACAGTCTCTCTCTTGGCGTTACTTTATCACTACTCTTTCCGTTCATCGCTTTCTCTATTTTTTCAAAACATTCAAACTGAATATCTCATTTCTAATATAGTTTATGCAGTTTGTGTGATTTTGTCAAGAGAATTTTCCCTGTCGTACCCGGCAGAAAATCTTCCCTGAAAATCTTCCTGTTATATTAGCCTTCCATCCTGCATCCTGCACAGGAAGCACATCTTGCTTCTGAATCCGCTACCGCCACACTGCTCTCGTAAATCGTTGTCAATGCACAGATCGCCTGGGATGAGATACCCTGCTCCATCCCTGTAAATCCAAGGCCTTCCTCTGTTGTAGCCTTCACATTGATCTGGCTTACATCAATGTGCAGTACTGCTGCAATATTCTGCTCCATCTCTTCAATGTAAGGACGCATCTTCGGTTTCTGTGCGATGATCGTGGCATCGATATTCTCCACCACATATCCTTTCTCCTCGATCAGTTTTGCAACATGCTCTAATAATTTAATGCTTGAGATTCCTTTATACTTCGGATCTGTATCCGGAAAATGCTTTCCGATATCACCAAGTGCTGCTGCTCCAAGCAGGGCATCCATGATTGCATGCAGCAGCACATCTGCATCCGAATGTCCCAGTAATCCAAGTGTATGTGGAATCTTTACCCCACCAAGGATCAAATCTCTTCCCTCTACTAATTTATGAACATCATATCCCATTCCTACTCTCATCGTATTAATGTCTCCTCTGGTCTTTTCTTTTACTGAATGATTCCCCCTTATCATAGCTGAATTATTATATTTTTTCAATGGATATTCCTTTTCCACCTGAATCCTACCCTAGAATCTCCTTCTTATAAAGCACATACGAGATCACCGCTGACACAACTTCTGTTACCCAGAAGGCATGCCATACACCGGCAGCTCCCCATAATCTGCTGAAGAAAAATGCAAGCGGAAGGATTGAGATTATATAGCGGATCAGTGAAATAACAAGTGATTCTTTTCCTTTTCCAAGACCTTCTAATGCACCGGACACTGTAACCGATACTGCTGATACAACAAATCCGATACTGATCAGCCGCAATGCTTCCTTTCCGAGTAATATCGTTTCCGGATTATCTGTAAAAAGTCCGATCAGTCCCTGTGGAATTGCCATGCATAATATGGTTCCGACCACCATAACGCCTGCGATCAATAGCAATGCGGATTCAAAAATGCTTTTGACTCTCTTTTGCTCTCCTGCTCCGTAATTATAGCCGATCAGAGGCCGCATTCCCTGTACTACACCATTTCCGGTCAGATAAAGAAATGTCTGCAATTTAAAATATGCACCAAGTACAAGCACATAGCTTGAAGAAAACACCGTCAGTATCGCATTCAACGCTGATACCTGTATAGATGGAAGTGCAAGATTTAAAGTTGCCGGAATGCCGATCGAATATACTTTTTTACAGAGAGCTGTCTCCGGTTTCATGTCACTGATGCGGACTTTCACAGGAATCGGTTTCCAATAATAGAACAGAAGATACATCGCAAGTGATGTTACCTGACCGATTCCTGTTGCAAGTGCGGCTCCCCTGATTCCCATTGCAGGGAAAAATCCAATCCCGAAAATCATAAGCGGATCCAAAATAATATTTGTCAGACATCCGACCAGCATACAGATCATTGATGTTTTCATCCGCCCGACTGCCTGAAAGATTTTTTCAAAACAGAGACTTGCTGCATTCGGAATCGAAAATAAAAAGACGATTCCGGAATACTGTACTCCCATATGGATCATATCTGCTTCGTCAGTAAACATTCCAAGGAATCCTGGCATAACAAGAATTGCTGCTATTCCAAGGACCAGTCCGTGGATCATATTTAAAAATGTACCAAGTGATGCCATTTTGGATGCCATCTGCTGCTTCCCTGCTCCAAGAAAATAGGCCATAGCTGCATTGACACCGATCGCAAATCCGATCACTACCGCATTCACAAAATTCTGAAGCGGAAATACCAGAGAAAGTGCTGTCATGGCATCTTCACTGATCTTTGCAACAAAATAACTGTCAATAATATTATACAAAGCATTCACCAGCATGGAAATTGTCATTGGCAATGCCATGGAAATCACCAGTGGCATTACCGGTTTTTCTTTCATAAATTCCTGATTCATCTGTCTTTTTCTCCTGCTTTTTGATTTTTTCTTATTTTTGCACAAAAAAATACCACACAACCGGTAAATACGCCGGCTGTGTGGCGAAAAATAGAGTTCGAAACTCCAGAAAAGTCCACTCCATAAATGGTTTTGGATGTTTATTATAACGAATCTTCTATTTATTTGTCAAGTCATTCATTTTGCTCTTTCTCATTTGCTTTCTGGATCAATAGCAGCAGATCATGAAGTTCTTCTTCTGTAAGGTGTGTATAATCGGAAAGTTCTTTTACGGTTGCCTCTCTGCCATTTTCAGACGCAAGATACTTCTTCGCCTCATTAACAAGTGCCACTTTTCCAACCATGGCTTTCTCATCTTCATCCTCGCCCTCGAGCTCGATGATGGAAGCTTTCATTGCTTCTTCCACTGCCTGTTCCAATAACATTTCTATCTTTGTTTCCTCACCACATCCGCAAAGCTCTGTCAGCTTCAGAAACAGTGCCATATTGCCTTCCTGTATCACATCTTCGAATCCATCCTTCGACACCGCAAGTTTTCCGGCAAGCTCCAACACTCTTGCCATCCAGCTGTTTGAAATATCTCCTATTACGCTTTCATCACCGCTTAAGAGCCTTCTGTACATCTCCTCGACCTTTTTGTCAGAGTACACCGGAAGGCTGTTGATCTCCTCCAGATACAGCTGAAAGGTTCTTGATTCAGGAAACGGGCTTTTTTCTTCTTCCTTGGTGTCTGCTCCCTCCAAAGATGCATCTTCATCTGTTTCTTCCAGGCTCTCATCGGCCTCCTCATTCTCTTCTGTCTCTTCTTCCTCGTGAGGAGTAAGAAGAAATTCTAAAACCATATTCTCCTGCTGTTCATTTAACTCCATCTCTTTGAAATAGCTAAGTATCTCTTCTCTGGATAATGGTGTTGCTGATGTGCGGATAATTTCAGCAACCTCTCTGATTGTTTCGGTAAATATACTCTGATCTAACATTTTTTTCTCCTGATAATGATTCAGACATATTCCTGTCTGATCTGTTAGTCTGCCAGAATTTCTTCTGCCAGTGCTTCCATCTGGTCTTTGTCTGCATCTTTCATAACAGACTTAATGCTTACTGTGTTCTCACATACGGAGAGCTCTTTCATTGTTTCTAATATGCTCTTCATGCCGCGTGCTGCACAAGGTGCCCATGAACCATTTTCAATGATTCCGATCTTTCTCTTCTGAAAATTCTTGTGCGCAAGGCGATGTAAGAAGTCTTCCATTGGTGGGAAAATACCTCCGTCATAAGACGCTGCTGCCAGAACGATCTTTCCATAACAGAATGCATCTGCAACCGCTTCTGCCATATCATCTCTTGTAAGATCCATAAATACAACCTTTGATGCACCTTTTTCACGCAGTATTTCCGTCATTTTTAAAGCTGCTGCTTTTGTATTTCCGTGAATGGAGGCACAAGCTACCAAAATACCATCTTCTTCCGGCTCATAGCTGCTCCATGTCAGATATTTTCCGATATAAAATTCCAGATTTTCTTTTAAAATTGGTCCGTGTAACGGGCAGATCATACGGATATCAAGTGCAGCTGCTTTCTTTAATAATCCCTGTACCTGTACGCCGTATTTTCCGACGATATTGATGAAATATCTTCTTGCCTCTGCAGTCCAGTCTTCCTCTGCCGAAAGTGCTCCGAATTTTCCGAATCCATCTGCTGAAAACAGGATCTTCTCTGTCTCTTCATACTCTACCATAACTTCCGGCCAGTGAACCATCGGTGCCATGACAAAATGGAGTTTGTGTGTACCAAGCTCTAACGTGTCACCCTCTTTTACGGTAATACAACGCTCATCCAGATTGGCAATCTCGAAAAACTGTGGCAGCATTGCTTTCGCTTTCACACTCAATACAAGCTTTGCATCTGGAAATCTGTCTGCTGCACGTTTGATATTTGCTGCATGATCCGGCTCAAGATGTGAGATCACAAGATAGTCTACTCCTCTTCCGCTCAATGCGTTTTCAAGATTTGCAAACCATTCATCTGTTTTTCTCTCATCAATGGTATCCATCACAGCCACTTTTTCATCCAAAATCACATAGGAATTATAAGAAACTCCGTTCGGGATCTGGTACTGGCTCTCAAATAAATCCAAAGTTGTGTCATCTGCTCCAATATACTTAATTGCTTCTGAAATATAGGTATCTTTCATGGTCATCCTCCATTTGAAACTGTTTTATCAATAATAGTAATAGTTACTGATATTAAAATAGTATATCTGTATAAAAATGTCAATTGTTTTCTCTTAAAAAATCTTTGTCGTCCATTTTGAGCAGTCCCAGACGTCATTTACAATGTCCTGGTAAAACTCCGGCTCATGGCAGATCAAAAGGATACCGCCCCGGTATTCCTGCAATGCACGCTTTAATTCGTCTTTCGCATCGACGTCAAGATGGTTGGTTGGCTCGTCTAAGAGCAGAACATTGGTCGATTTGTTGATCAGCTTGCAAAGTCTGACCTTAGCCTGCTCTCCACCACTTAATACACGTACCAGACTCTCAATATGTTTTGTGGTAAGTCCACATTTTGCAAGTGCTGAACGCACTTCATACTGGCTGAAAGCCGGGAACTCTTCCCAGATTTCTTCGATACAGGTATTCTTATTCTCTCCTTTGATCTCCTGCTCAAAATATCCGATCTCCAGATTTTCTCCAAGCTCCACAGAACCGGAAATGGATGGGATCAGTCCCAAAATACTCTTAAGCAGTGTTGTCTTACCTATCCCGTTCGCACCAATGAGCGCGATCTTGTGTCCACGCTCCATTGAAATATTTAAAGGCTTAGACAGCGGTTCATCATATCCGATCACCAGATCTTTTGTTTCAAAAATATAACGTCCCGGAGTTCTTCCAAGCTTAAAATTAAATTCCGGCTTCGGACGCTCCGCTGCAAGCTCGATCACATCCATTTTATCCAGCTTTTTCTGGCGTGACATCGCCATATTTCTTGTTGCAACACGTGCTTTATTTCTCGCCACAAAATCCTTTAGTTCGCTGATCTCCTGCTGCTGCTTTCTGTATGCTGCTTCCAGCTGCGCCTTTTTCACTTCATAGACTTCCTGGAACTTATCATAATCTCCGACATAACGGTCAAGGTGCTGGTTCTCCATATGATAAATGATATTAATTACATCATTCAAAAACGGAATGTCATGGGAAATAAGAATGAATGCATTCTCGTATTCCTGCAGATAACGCTTCAGCCATGCGATATGCTCTGCATCCAGATAGTTTGTCGGCTCATCTAAAAGCAGGATATCCGGTTTCTCCAAAAGGAGCTTTGCAAGTAAAACCTTCATACGCTGTCCACCGCTTAAATCCGTAACATCATGATCAAGTCCAAGATCAAGAAGACCAAGTGCCCTTGCTACTTCTTCCACTTTTGCATCAATGATATAGAAATCATGCATTGTCAGCGTATCCTGGATCACTCCAAGTTCCTCCATCATTGCATCCATCTCATCCGGATCTGCCTCTCCTAATTTATCACAGATCTCATTCATCTTCTCTTCCAGTTCAAACAGCCATGCAAATGCTGATTTTAAAACACTTTCGATCGTCATTCCTTTGGTTAATGTAGAATGCTGGTCAAGATAACCAACGCGGACATTCTTTGCCCATTCTACTTTTCCCTCATCCGGCATCAGCTTCCCGGTTACAATGTTCATAAAGGTAGATTTTCCTTCGCCGTTGGCACCGACTAATCCGATGTGTTCTCCCTTCAAAAGTCTGAAAGACACATCATTAAAAATTGCTCTGTCACCAAATCCATGTGTCAGGTGTTCTACATTTAATATACTCATAATTCTCCCTGTTTTTCTTTTATTCTCTTATGTTCTTATAAGGATCCCATTTTCCCAAAAAATTGTGGTGACATCACATATCACCACAATATTTTTCAAAAGTCTCAAAAAATGTATTGGTTTTCATATCCGATCCGGTCTTTATTTCCAATTCATCCCAGAGTTTCTGATTTATGCCGGAATCCAGGGATGCTGTGAACTCGCTGTATTCACCGTCAAATGCTTCTTTTTCCCTTTTTTCTAAAATTCTTGTCTTGTTTGCTTCGGTCAGATCCTTGTCATACTTGTTCAGGCATTTTACAAAGTAATAACCACCATCCACTTCGATCCTTCCGCTCACCTGTTCATTCTCCATCTCGAAAACAACATCGGCTGCTTCTTTTGGAAGATCATCTCTTGAAACATTTACCTGAATACTGTCAAGTTCGTTATAATTATTGGCAACTGTTGCAAAATCTTCTCCCTGTGTCAGTCTTGCAGTTACTTCCTCTGCCTTCTTCCTGTCTGTCACATAGATCTGCATGATCTCCATCACTCTTGCTTCATCATCGCTTACTTCCTCATTGACTGCATCCGTAAGCGACTGATAAATCTTCTGTGCAAGTGCATAATGTTCATAATATTCGCGGATATCGCTTTCTGATACCTCCATATAAGAACGTTCCGCATCCGTAAGCGAATCATAATATTCCTTTGCAGCCTCACTGATTACATCCTTCTGTTCTTTATCCAGAGTGATCTCCTTGGAAGCAGCAAGCTGATCCATGCTCACAACCCTGGCAAGCTCCTGTAATGTAATGCTTTTCACATACTCTACCAGAGAGTCGTCTCCGAAATCATGCTGCCAGAGATCCAGTCCATAGGCATCCCCATAAATATTCTGATAATTCACCAGATATACTTTCGCCTCTTTCAGACTGCAGGATACCTTTCCGATTTTAAAAACCTGATGACTGTTCAATGGACTTGAAACCACGATTTCTTTATTTCCGACTCTGCATCCGGTCAACAACAGCAAAAGACCAAGCAGGCCTGCTGTCATCATTTTTCTAATTCTGTTCTTCATACTACCAAACTTCCATCCATCTATGCTTCCACTACCAGATATCTGCCATCCGGAAGTGCAAATACTTCACTGGCATCTTCAAAATCATGGAGTGTCATTCCATCAATATCTGCCCCCTGATCTTCAAAATAAGCTTTTACTTCTTTCAGGTTCTTACAGATAACTGCCATACAGTCCTCTAAAAATTCTTCTGCCTCTTCCGGTGTTTCTGCTACAGATTCCGGAAAAAGCTGGCTTTGATTCTCGAGAAAATATAAAAGACATACCTCATCAAATTCGTTCATATCAGATACTCCTTCCTGCTCTTTTGTCCTAATTTATACTTGCAACTGCTTTATGGTTCTTCTTTTCCAACGCAGTTTTTTTATCTTTAGTAGTTTACCACAGATACGGATCAATTCCAAGACTTTGCAGTTCTTTATAAATACGTGCAACCGGAAGACCGACTACATTATTGTAATCTCCTTCAATTCCTTCAATATAAATCGCACATTTTCCCTGGATGCCATAAGCTCCGGCCTTATCCATCGGTTCCCCGGTCGCCACATAGCGTTCTATTTCTGTTTCTGTCAGCTGTTTCATTGTAACAAATGTTTTTTCATAAAATGTATGTGCTCCTGCCCGGCCGCTCTGATCCAGAAAAACAAAGGTTACTCCTGTATACACGGCATGTTTTCTTCCGGAAAGCAGCGCCAGCATCCGCCTGGCATCCGCTTCATCTACCGGTTTTCCAAGGATAAGCTCATCACAGGCCACAATCGTATCTGCTCCTATGACTAAAATATCCTGCGGTGTCATAAGCTCTTCATGTCCGCTTTCATAAGCCTTTACCATAGATGCCACTTCTTTTGCCTTTTGTGCGGAAAGCTCCATCACCACTTCCTCTGGCCTGCTTTTGGAGATGATCTCCTCACCTTTTGCCGGGCAGATCTCAAATTCCAGTCCGATCTGCTCTAACAATTCTTTTCTTCTCGGCGATGCCGATGCTAATATGATCTGTCCCATTTTTTTCTCCTCATTATATAGAAATCACTTCTTCCAGTGTAAAAGAATAGATCAAAATCTCTTTCACCCGAAGTCCTCGTGCTGCAAAAACGCGTTCCAGTGCGTCTGCATATAACCGAAGCTGTGTCTCATAGCGTTCTTTCAGTTCCCTGGCATTCTCTACATGGTCTGTCTTATAATCCAGAAGCACGATTCCATCTTCTTCCGTCCAGAATACATCAATGATTCCCTGGATCAGCGTCAGATCCTCTTCCTTTGTTCTGACACTCTCTTCTGTTTCTGTTCCAAAGCCATATTTTTCCAGTTCTTTTTCCGAGAATCCCATAACAAAAGGTTTCTCACGATAAAGAGTCCCTGCTTTCTGTGCGGCTGCCATCCGCTTTCCGGTTTCTGAGCTGATAAATTGCTGTAACGGTCTTATCTTAACCAGCCTGCTCATTTCTTTTGTGATTTTCTCTTCCTCCACCATGTGAAGGATCTGTTCCTTCACACCCTGTTCTGAAGTAAAATCATAACATTCCATTACACGATGTACTGCTGTACCTCTTATTGCCCCAGGACTTCTTCTTTCTGTCTCTGTTCCTGTTTCTTCTACCTCCTGCTGCTTTTGGATAAACAATGGAACTGTCTCAGTTTCCTTTTCTTCTGCAAAAACTTCTATGGTATCTTCCTGCAAAGCCTCAAATTTTTCACGCATTGCCCGATGCTTTAATTCTGAAACAGAGTATTTGTTCTTGCGTGTAATATCGGTCTGATATGGATATTTTACCGCAAATCTCTCTGCAAGCTGTGAAACAAGCCTGTCATCTGTGTCCATGATCTTTTCCATCCGCTCTGTGAGTCCTGCCGCCTGATCGATCTGATTTTCGATTTCTTTCACAACCAGTTCTGCCGCTTCTACGATCCTCACCTGATACTTCTCTCCATAGGAAAGCACTGCAGGAAGTACCCAGTCCAGGTAACCTGTGGCTCCTTCCCGGATCAGATAGGAAAGCGGCTCATCTGCCCTATCAGACATTTTTGCCTGAAGCCAGAATGTTTCTATTTTTTTTGCCGCATCTTTTAACGTGCCGGTTAAGATCAGTTTTTCTTTTGCACGCGTCAAGGCAACATACAGCACACGGAGTTCCTCACCGAGATTCTCAAGATCGATCTGCTTTGCAATCGCCTTTTTTGCGATCGTCGGTGATTTGATCCTCTTTCTGCCATCCATATAGTCAAGCCCTATTCCAAGCTCCGGATGCAGCACCATTTTGCTTCTTGTATCCTGTCTGTTAAAATTTTTTCCCATGCCACTGACAAAAACGACCGGGAACTCAAGTCCCTTACTCTTATGGATACTCATAATACGAACGACATCTTCATTCTCACCTACCGTATCCGCCTCTCCAAAATCCACATCATATTTCTGCAGTTCATCAATATATCGCACAAAATGAAAAAGGCCTTTGTAACTTGTCTTCTCATAAGCGGACGCTTTTTCCAAAAGCATATTCAAATTAGCCGTTCTTCTGCTTCCTGCCGGCATAGCTGCAACATAATTTCCATAGCCGGTTGTCTTTAAAATAGTTTCTATCAGTTCGTGGATCGGGGTATCCGGCACGAGTTGTCTTAATTTTTTGTATTTTTTGTAAAATACAAGCAATTTTCTATGTGCATTTTCCTCGACTCCGTTCCTTTCTTTCTCATATCCCTGTTCCACACTCTGCTCATAAAGTGCTTCTGCAAGTTCTAACACTGCTTCGTGAAATGGTACTTCTCCATTTTCCAGTCTTAAAAGTGCAAGCTCTTCGTCTGTTACTCCGGCCATCGGTGAGCGGAGCACCGCAGCCATCGGGATATCCTGTCTTGGATTATCCAAAAGACGGAGCATGGAAAGAACCGTCTGTACCTCCACCGCTGAAAAATATCCGGTTGCTGAAACGGTGTGTGCCGGAATTTTGTTTTCATTCAGTACTTCTACGAGTGCATCAGCCCAGCCGGTCAGACTTCGGAGTAAAATTACAATATCAGAGTAGCGCACAGGACGGAGTGTCCCGGTTGCCTTATCTGTTACCAATTGCGTTTTTATAAGATGCCTGATCTCTTCTGCGATGATTTTGGCTTCCAGTGTTTTTTTGTCAGAAAGCTCTGTATCCTCAAGCAGCTCATCCATGCTGTCTGCCAGTAAGATCTCCGGTAAAAAACCATCTTTTTTCTCTGTGTAGTCTGCTCCCGGATAAAGTGCTGCTTCCTCATCGTATTCCACATTTCCAAGGCTTCTTGTCATGATCTTATAAAAAATATCATTCGTGCAGGTTAAGACCTCCTCCCTGCTCCGGAAATTTTTGTGAAGGTCGATACGCTGTGTCTTGCTTTCCGAAAGAGAGTAAGAATCATATTTTTTCATGAAAAGCTCCGGTCTTGCGAGCCGGAAACGATAAATACTCTGCTTTACATCTCCGACCATGAATATATTATTCTCCCCCCGCTCCTCTCTTGAGATAGAGCGAAGTAATGTCTCCTGCACTTCATTGCTGTCCTGATACTCATCGATCATGATCTCTTCAAAGGTATCCCGAAATTCTTCTGCTGTCTTCTTCGCCATCTGCGTCTCTTCATCGACGAGGATCTGTAGTGCAAAATGCTCTACATCCGGAAAATCCACCAGATTTTTCTGACGTTTTGCATCTGCAAACTTTGCGGCAAACTGCTTTGTCAGACGGATCGCTTCCTCTAACATTGGCTCCGTACGTGATAACTGTTCTATCATCATCTCCGGCGAACAGAAAAAATATTGTCTGCACAGCTTTTTCACCACATCTTTTGCCTGTTCTCTGAGGCTTTTTACAAGTTCTGCTTTCTCTGCATCACCATCAAAGCCTCTGCTGCTTGCAAGTCTTTCATATTTTATGGAACCAAGTGCCTGGGACAGATCGCAAAAAGACTCCATCTTCGATAACTGTTCGTATAGTTCCAGGTCACTTACCACCGCTTTTTCATACATATAAGGACCATCTGCCTGCTTTGTGATCTTTCTGGCCTGTTCCATCAATTGGACACAGTCCTTTAGAACAAACCGGATATTCTCCGTCAGAGGTTTCAGCCATACAGCCTGATCCAAAGCCTCCCTATCCTTTACCTGATACGCCCCTGAAAAAGAATCCAGCCACTTTTCCGGCCATGGATAACTTCTCGAAAAATCATACAACTGAAGGATCATTTCATTCAGTGCAGCATCTGTCCTGCCGGACGCATACCCTTCGGTAAAATCCTCAAATGCCTCTGTCGGATCCTCATAGTTCTCTTCCAGAACCCTGCCAAGCACATCTTCTCTCAGTAATTTTAATTCTCCCTCATCACCGATCCTGAAATTCGGTTCCAGATCGATCTCATGAAAATGATTCCGTACAACATAGAGACAGAAGCTGTCAATCGTTGTGATCTGTGCATTATGGATCAGTGTAAGCTGTCTCTGCAAATGTTCCTCACCCGGCTGCTCTTCCAATGCCTTCTCAATCGCATTGCCAATCCTCTCCCGCATCTCCGCTGCCGCGGCATTCGTAAATGTTACAATCAAAAGATGATCTATGTCTACCGGATGTTCTTTGTCTGTGATCATTTTAACAATTCGTTCGACCAGAACAGCCGTTTTTCCGGAACCTGCTGCCGCAGATACTAAAATATTCCTTTTTCTGAGATCTATGACCTGCTGCTGTTCGCTTGTCCATGAAACTCCCATATCCATCTCTCCTGTTATTGCTGATTCTCATTTTTCATTCTTTGTAATACATCATCTGCATGATCAAATTTTTCCAGTTTATGATAAGAATATCCCGGAAGTCTGTTATCAAACCCGCATACTGTATGGTATGGGCAATAATCACAGCCGGTCCTGCCATCCAGAGAATATGGATGGACTGAAATATCACCTGCAAATATTTTCTTTCCGGTCTCTTTGATCTTCTCCCTGACATAATCTGACATCACCGCAAAATCAGCCGTACTGGCAGCCTTTGAAGTTGCCTTTAAGGTACCATCCGTCTTCTTTCCGATCGGGATAACCGAAGAATTTCCGGTGAAATCGGCATCCATTGCCTCATATATCTCCGGATTTTTATTTACCAGTCCATTTAATTTTAACTGTTCTAATACTCTGTTTCGGATTTCTTCTTCCGTTTCATTATAATAACCATCCACCATCGGATTTTGAATATGATAGTAGAAAATCCCTGCCGGTTCTGCCTTTTTGCCCGGATGCCGCTTTTCTTCAAGTTCTAAGGCAGCATTCATGTAAACCACGAGCTGTAACTGTAACCCATGATATAGATTTACAAGGGAAAAACTTGTGTTTCCGGATTTGTAATCAACGATCTTCACATAAACTTTATCTGTAGTCTCATAGGTATCCACTCTGTCGATCCTTCCAAGAAGATTCATCTTCTCCTCATCACTTAACTGAAAATGGATCGCATCAAGCTTATCAGCCCTTGAGAAAGATACCTCAAAATCACTCGGTACAAATTTTCCTTTCCGGATCTGTGTGGTAAGTGCCCATACCGTACGTTTCATCGTCTGACGCATCCGGCCGGTCAGATAGCGGTTTCTCACATTTTCAAAAGCCCCTGCATTTTTACATCCGGCGATCGCATCATCCATACTTTCTTCTATATAAGCATCACACACTTCTTCCGGAATATTAAACCATGTATACTCAGACTTTTCTATTCTTCCCGAAAAATGCTCCAGTGCATCATGATAAATATTTCCCATATCAACGCTCGCAAATTCCAGAAGCTGGCGTTCCTTTAACTTCAGTCCATAGTCCAGATAATGTGCATACGCACAGGCAGCAAAACGTTCCAGCCTTGTAACACTATTGGCTAATGTTGTTCCATACAGTGCCTTCGTCACCGCATGACTGACCGGTTCATCACTGTGTACCTCATACGCAGTCTTTAAAAGTCTTTCTGCCTCTTCTTTCCATTCTTCATCATCCAGATAATACTTTGCCAGTGCATTCCACAGTTCTTCCCACTCGCAGCAAGCTGCATTTTCTCCTTCTGTGCCCTCCAAAGCTATTTTTTCCTCGTCTTCTTTGAGCCCTTCCAGGAAAAAGGCCATACTTCCCGCCGGTGTCATAAGGCAGTCTGCCGGTGCTGCCTCCTCGATTTCTTCTATTGTTATTTCCGGAAACATTTTTAATAATGTTCCAACAAAGTAGGATCTCCTCTGTGCTTTGCCTTCTGCATTGACCTTAGAAAAAGTCACATAAAGAAAATCCGAAGGCTTCGTCACATTCAGATACAGATAAAAACGCTGGATAAATACCTTTTCTCTTGCTCCCGGTGCAAGTTCCAGATTACAGGAAGCCATTTTCTCTCTTTCAAACTGTGAGATGATTCCTCCGGTATTGCCTGCTTTCGGTACAACTCCGTCATTTACCCCTATAAAAAATAAAATCTTAATATGGTTCAATCTTGTTCTCTCTATATCACCAACTGTGACATTATCATTTCCCGGAGGGATCACACCGATCTTGGCCGCCTCGAATCCGGCATCCAGAATGTCTGCATATTCTCTGATCAAAAGCACTTCGTCACCAAGAAAATCAACAATCTTATCGAACAATTCCATTGTGATCTTATAAATCTGGCTGTATTCCTTTGCACGGACCATATCCCCCTGCTGCTCGAACTCCTGCTCCTTTTGTTTTAATTTTTGTTCTATTTTTAATTCTTCGATCAATTCATACAATAATGTTGTCAGCTCTCTGACTGTCTTTTTGTCCGCAAAACCATTCAGAAGCGGTTCAAAAAAATGAAAAACCTCTTCCCTTACCTGATTCATTTCCTCCAGGCTCTCTTTTTGGGAATCATTTAATACAAAAGTCCATGCTTCCTTCCATTTCTTCTTTCCACGGATTCCCTTTGCAAGCACATAGTTTTCCAGAAGATCGATCTGGCGTTCTGTAATATCCGTCAGTCCACAGCGTAAGAACCGAAAAACGCTCTCGTAGGAGAAATCCTGTTCCACAACTTCAAGCACCGCACGGATAAACTCTATAAATGGATGGAATAAAATCGTATGTGTCTGATCGATGAAATATGGGATTTCATATGCACCGAAAATCTCGTCGACATAATTGTCATATAAACTGACGTCCCCGGTTACCACCGCGATATCTTTATAGCAATAATTCTTCTCCCGCACACATTTCGTGATCTCGCGTGCCACAAACTTTAGTTCCTCACGCGGATTTTTCAGGCAGGCGATCCGAAGTTCCTCTTTTTCCTCCCGCCATTTATGATAATAAGGACGGAACAGATTCTGTTCCATAAAATAAAGAGATGGTGCATTTTTATACCGATGCTTCTTTCCGTCTGACAGCACTACCGGTTCTTTCACTTCCACATGGAGTTCCTCTGCCATTTTCAACAGAACAGACACTGTTTTCTTACTCATGGCAAAAAGCTCCTGCTCTCCTCTGCAATGGTAGAAATCCTCTCCCGCATCCATTGTCACAGAGACATAGATCCGCTCTGCCAATGTCAGAAGCTTTCGAAACAGCTGATTCTGAATTGGCGTGAATCCTGTAAATTCATCAAAAATGATCACACTGTCCCTTAAGATCACAGAATCCTCTGCAACATCACATAACAGGGACAGCACTTCTTCAGAAGTAATGTATTTTCCTTCCAGATAGTCCGAAAAACTGCGGTACATAACCGAAATATCCTGCATTTTTAAACGCAGAGTATCCCCGACTTCCTCCGTTTCCAGAAACTCATCCAGCTTTTCCGGCGACACATTGTACTGCTTCAATTCGGAGATCAATGATTTTACCTCACTGATATATCCCATGCGGTTTAAATTTCCGCCCAGGACTTTCAGATTTTTCTTCTGTTCCTCCGCTATTTTACGAAGGACAAGGTTTTTCCCCGTCTCTTCCAATACACGCAGATTCTGCTTTCCAAGTTCATCAAACACACGGTAAGAAAGACGTTCAAAACTCAAAACATCGACATTCATGATCGCATGAGAATCCTGCAAACGTACCAGCTCCCTCTGTGTCTGCATTGTAAACTGTTCCGGTACGATCACCAGATAGTTCCTGTTCGGATAGTTTGCTGCTTCATTTAATATTTTTTCATATAAATAAATGGATTTTCCACTTCCCGAATTTCCAAAAATAAATTGCAGTGACATGGTTCTTCCTTCCTGTTTTCCTGTCAGATATATCTTACCGACTTCCTGTTTTTCTAATTTAGCATAATAACAGATAAGTCTGCAATATAATCCTGCCATCTACGTACACTATGTTCTTCTGATCCCCTGATTTTTTCGATACTCAGCTGGCGATACTCCATATTTTTTACGAAACAGCCGATAAAATGTAGTTCTGTTTTCATAATGAAGCGATTCAATAATCGCTGAAACAGAAAGTTCCGTGTTCAGCAATAGCCTGGATGCTTCTTGGAGGCAAATATTTCTTATATAAGCTGCCATTGTAATGCCTGTATGTTCCAAAAAAACCTCACTCAGATAATTTCCATTATAATTCATTTCCCGTGAAAGCTCGCTGCGCTCTACTTTGTAAGGATGGCTGTGTATGTACGCTAAAATCCGTTCAAATAATCCCTCCGTATCTTTTATCGTGTAGTGAATATTATTACACTGATAAAACTCTGGAACCTGCAGAATAGCGATAAGCCTTTTCATAAAGCCTGATACAAAATCCATATATCCCGCCTTTTTCTCTATCATTTCCTGCAGCATATGAACGCATATTTCGTTTATCTGCCTGTCTACATTTTCTGTGATCGGATGAAATTCCAGATAATCCATTTCTTTTGTATACGATATATTTCTGTTTATAAAATCATCTAACTGAAGTCCTTTTGATCTTTTCTTTTCTGTATTCAGATACTTTTGGATAAATTCTTTAGATAAACTGAAATACAGTGCTTCAAAATTTCCAGTCGGGATCTCCATGTGACGTACATTCTGGTTAATAATACATATATCACCTTTCTGGTATCTGTAATACTGATCTTGAATTATATAATCCGTTTCCCCATCGATCAGGTACACCATTTCAATATAATTGTGCCGATGCATTTCATAAGACTGCGATGCATTTTTACCAAAATGTACACATATGCTATTTTCCGGTGTGACGAGAATATTGTCCTGATAATCCGCTGTATATTTTGAAAGGATCAATAGTATTGAACTTGATAACTGTTGAAAAACTATGTTCTGATTATTTACTAACACAACATACTCATTGTCTATATATTCTTTTGGTTGTTCCTTATCTATATCTATTTCTATTATTTTATCATTGTCAAAAAAACTATGAACTATTTCTATCATCCTTGCTCCTTGTATATGTGGAAATGATACAGATCTTTTCTTTTTATAATGTTAATCACATTGTATGACTATATAGTACCCCATATTATGAATATATACAATATAAACAGCTTAGGTATCAGGCAAAAAATAATGTATGAAAAAAGTACAATGGAGGTTTTTATGAAAAGACAACTTTGGAATGATGGCTGGACGTTTTTCACGGAATCCAATCCGGATCCCATTCCAGTCACACTTCCCCATGATGCAATGCTCCACGGAGAACGTTCTCCTTTGAGTCCAGGGAAAGATGCAATGGGTTATTTTACAGGTGATATTTACCATTACAAAAAAATTTTTAAACTGTCTGAGGCAGAAGTGTCCCATTCAATCCTTTTATTTGACGGTGTGTTTCAAAATGTAACTGTAAAACTGAATGGAAAAACGATCGGTTCCCATCACTATGGGTATACACCTTTTGAGATTATTCTTGATCCGGCTTTATCCTATAACACTGAAAACGAGCTTGAAGTAATTGCCGATAATTCCAATTTACCTAATTCCAGATGGTATACCGGAGGTGGCATTTACAGAGATGTCTACCTTCTTACATCCGCTGAAAAATACATCAGACCAACTGGAGTTAAAATTGATACTGTTTCCATCAATCCACCTACTATCCGTATACAGACAGCACTTTCAGCTGAACCAGTCTGCAACGAATCTGTACATATCGAGATAATGGATAATGGTAAAAAAATTGCAACAGCCATGGGAACAGACAGTACGATCATTCTTCCAGATGCAGCTTTATGGTCAGATGAAAAACCAAAGCTTTATTCTGCTGTTATTACACTTTCCGATGGAAACAAAGTTCTCGACAGCGATGTCGTAACCTTTGGTATTCGCAAGCTTGCCTGGTCTACCGATGGTTTTTTCGTAAATGATAAAAATACCCTTCTCCGTGGAGGATGTATCCACCATGATAATGGTATTTTAGGTTCTTGCAGCTATTATGAAGCAGAGCTTCGCAAAATACATCTGTTAAAAGAAAACGGCTATAACGCTGTCCGTATTGCACATAACCCGGCTTCCAAGGCTCTATTGGATGCATGTGATGAATGTGGCATGTATGTAATGGACGAAGCGTTCGATATGTGGTATGCCCATAAAAATAAATATGATTATGCTGCTTACTTTATGGATGACTACGAATCAGATATCACCGCTATGGTAGAACATGATTATAATCATCCGAGCGTCATTATGTATTCTATTGGAAACGAAGTGAGCGAGCCGGCAAAACCGGAAGGAGTAGAAATTGCAATTAAAATGCGTGACCTCATCCGAAATCTTGATTCATCGCGCCCAGTCACTGCCGGAATCAATTTCATGGTTCTGATGTTAAGCAGTATGGGAAAAGGACTTTATGATGAAGGTGGGCTTGCAGCTGAAAATGCCAGCAAAGCACCTGGAAATAAAACACCGGAAAAGGGAAAAAAATCCGGAAGTCTTATGTTCAATACGATGATGACTGTTATGGGAAAAGGTATCAATAAAGTCGGCAATTCCAAAAAGGCAGATCTTGCAGCATCCCCGGTCTTAGATACGCTTGATATTGCAGGTTACAACTATGCCAATGGCCGGTACAAGAAAGAAGGTCAGAAGCATCCAGACCGCATTATTCTTGGAAGTGAAACCTATCCACAGGATATTTACGATAACTGGAAAAAAGTAACTGACCTTCCATATCTGATTGGAGACTTCATGTGGACAGCCTGGGATTATCTTGGAGAAGCTGCGATTGGAAGCTGGAATTATGAGGGGATATCCATGGTCAATATCAGATATCCATGGTTATTATCCTGTGCTGGATGCTTTGATATCATCGGCACCCCGGATGCCCAGGCTGCTTACGCTGCTACTGTCTGGGGGAAACGATCCGTTCCATATATTGGTGTCCAGCCGATCAATCATCCTGGAATCCGTGTCACTAAAGCTGCATGGCGCGGTACAAATGCTTTTTCAAGCTGGAGCTGGCGTAACTGTGAAGGTGAAAAAGCCACTGTCGAAATATATGCGGATGCTGATTCCGTAGAATTGTTTTTAAATGATATAAAAATCGGAAAGAAAAAACTCAGGAAAATGAAAGCTGTTTTCAAAGTTCCTTACAGGAAAGGTACTTTAAAGGCAATCTGTCTGGATAAAAACGGAAATCCGCTTGGACAGTCTTCCATCGTTTCTGCCTCTGACAGTCTTCATGTTGAAATCACACAGGAAGCAGCCTACACCGATTCCGGTCTTGTCTTTGTAGACCTTGCAGTCTCTGATAAAGACCATATTGTTGAGTCAAATGCAGATACCTTACTTACCGTTGATGTAACGAATGGAGAACTGCTCGGTCTCGGAAGTGCCAAACCCGATCCGACGCTTACTTATACCGGCAATCAGGTGCAGACTTACTATGGCAGAGCCCTGGCTGTCGTCCGGATCCAAAAGGACATAAAAACTTCTATCACTGTGACAACCGCTAATGGACACAAGTATACAAAAGAAATCTGTTTATAAATGCTCTGATGAAAACTTTAGACAAAAATATCTATTGGAAAATCAACAAAATCCGGAGAAACCTTTTACAAGTTTCTCCGGATTTTTACATCTCATCAAATTTTAAATTGCCGAGATTTCCTTCCCGTAAATGCTTTCTGCAGAGTGCCACATAGGAATCATTGCCTCCTAGCACAACCTGCTCTCCTTCTCTTACAATGCCGTATTTGTTGTATCTGGCATTGCATTTGGCTGCTTTTCCACACCAGCAGACGGTACGGATCTCTTCGATCTCATCTGCCCATGCCATAAGCCATATGCTTCCTTCAAATGGTTCATTGCGGAAATCTGCACGCAGTCCGTAACAGATGACCGGAACATTCAGATCATCCACAAAATGGACAAACTGCTCAATCTGAGCTTTTGTACAGAACTGTGCCTCATCAACGATAATACAATCATACTCCCTGATCTCATCATCTGACAGCCTTACCAGTTCTTCGATCCAGATACATTCTTTTTTCAGACCGATGCGCGAGCTGATCACTTTTTCCCCATCTCTTGTATCAATCTCAGGTTTTGCTAAAAGTGCCTTCTTCCCACGCTCCCTGTAATTATATTCCACCATTAAAGCATTCGCCGTCTTAGAGCTCCCCATTGCTCCGTAACGGAAAAATAGTTTTGCCATCTTCTTTCTCCCGGTCAGCTTTCCGGCGTGACAAACATGTCACTGCCATAAAGTCTATTTTCCTTCTTTTTTCTTACGATACCCATTGATATCATATTTTCTTTCGTATTCATCAAAATACATCTGGTACATTTCATTTTTGCGTTCTCTGACACTCTTCAAATACTGATGGGTATCAAAATCCGCTGCTTCAATCTCGATCATAGCAACTGCAATGTTAGAACAGTGTGCTGCCATTCTTTCCAGATTGGTAAGCATATCATTAAATGCAAATCCCTGTTTCATTTCGCATTTTCCGGTACGAAGTCTTGCGATATGACGCAGTTTCAATTCATCACACAAAAGACCGATCAGCTCACGAAGCGGTTCTACTTTGGCTGCCATTTCAAGATCATCTGTGCAGAATGCATCCACTGCAAGGCTTACACATTCTTTTACTGCACCCTCTAATACAGAAAGCTCATAGGATGCTTCGTCTGAGAACGAAATCTTCTTTTCATTTAATTCTTCTGCTACTTCTGAAATATTTACTGCATGGTCTCCAAGACGTTCAAAGTCACTGACTGTGTGTAAGAACTTGGATACCTGTTTTGCCTGATTTGCATTCATCTCATGCGTAGTCATCTGCATAAGATAAGTACCAAGCTTATCCTCATATTTATCGATCAGGTTCTCTTTCTCCTGAACCTTATTAAACTTTTCTGTTGAAAACTCATCCATAAGGCTCATTGCTCGAAGGATATTCTTTCTTGCTTTCTTAGCCATACCATTCATAGCTGCGTGGCTCTGTGTGATCGCAAGGTCCGGGTAATTTAAAAAACGTTCCTCAAGAAGATCAAAATCTGCCTGATCTTCCTCATCTTCCGGTGAGTCTTTCACAACTGTGTATACAAGCTTCTCAATAAGCTTGATAAATGGCATAAGAACAAGAATCGTTGCTGCACGGAATACCGTATTCAACAATGCGATGAGGATTGGGTTCATTGTCATATCCATAAATGGGAAATGCACGAATGCATTCACAGAATAGAATACAATAGACCAGAATAACATACCAAATAAGTCATTGAAAAGATAGATCAATGCTGTTCTTTTACCGTTTTTGTTCGTTCCGATAGAAGAAAGTAATACCGGACATGCAGCTCCGACACCGATACCCATCGTAATCGGGAGTGCTGCGGCGAATGTGATCGATCCACTCATGGACAATGCCTGAAGGATACCGACAGATGCAGATGCACTCTGAAGAACTGCTGTGATCAGAATACCTGCAAGAATACCTGCTGCCGGATTTTTAAACATTGTGAGGATATTCACAAAGTGTTCGTTATCTTTTAACGGAGATACCGCACCACTCATTGTCTGCATTCCAACCATCAGGATGGAAAATCCAAGCATGATATCACCGACATTTTTAAATCCGGGCTTTTTAATGAATGTTTTAAAAATAATACCAATAATTGCTACAATTGCGGAAATCGTAGCAGTAGATAATAACTGTGCGATCCCGTTTGAACCATCAATATAGGAAAGACAAAGGATCCATCCTGTCACACTGGTTCCGATGTTGGCACCCATAATGATACCGATCGCCTGTGCGACCTTCATCATACCTGAGTTAACAAAACCTACTACCATAACCGTCGTTGCTGAAGACGACTGGATAATGGCTGTTACGATCGTTCCAAGTAAAATTCCCTTGATCGGGGTGTTGGTAAGCTTATAGAGTACTAACTCTAACTTATTTCCAGCTACCTTTTTCAATCCGTCACCCATTAAGGACATACCAAACAGGAACAATGCTACTCCACTGAGCAGCGATAAAATAATTGTAATTGTTGTCATTTGTGCTCCTAACTACGCTATTTCTTTCTCTCTATCGCGTATGACTGTTATTCACTTCCTGCAGCACCGGATATTGTAATTCATTCATCTACTCCGGCTGTTGTTTTACATAAAATTTACACTCTTTTTACGTAAACCCGACATTTCTATTATACTGTACATAACAGTAAAATCACAATGATTTTATGTCTCTTTGCTTTATTTTTTACATTTTTCCCATGAATTTGTCATTTTTTGCAACAAATATTAGTAATTATTTATTCCAACTGCTTCTTTTGCAAGACGATCCGCCTCTTCATTTCCGTCTACTCCGGAATGTCCCTTGACTTTGACAAAGTGAACACTGATTTTATCTTTTACGGATTGCATATAGTCATAATATGCAATGGTTCCCATTTTATTACGTTTCCATCCGCCGGTCGCCCACATTTCAATTCCCATATAATCATAGTAAATCGTGATCTTTGGAAGTCCTAGTTCAAGTGCCTTTTCCACTGCTGCCATTGCACCTAAGATCTCTCCGGAAACATTACGCATGGATGCCATCTCCTCATCATTTCCGGACCCCTGAAGCACTTCTTTTTTCCCGTTATGAATAAGAAAGCCGCCGTAACCATAGACTTTGGTTGCAATATTGTAAGAACCATCCACAAATGCGTAGATTTCCGGTTCTTCTGCAGAATTAACGTTTTTTTCTGCCTTCTTTAGAGCATTTTCTGTCTTTGCATCTCTTTTTCCCTGTGTATATCTGGTCTCTGTGCCTGTAAAATCTCTTGCTTCCTCAAGTGTCTTGAAGCTCTTGTAGACCGCACCCGGATATCCGTCTACCATTTTTTTACAATCTTCCCAGTTGTCATAGACTCCTGGAATTTTGCCTTTCTTTACTGCATAAAATTTTGATGTCATGTCTGTAATGGTCTCCTTTGGTGGTTTATCTTTTTTAGTTCTTGGAAGCCTACGCTATGAGTGCCATGCAAGCGGCAGCTCGACTTCGCAAGCTCCGTCTCGCTGTCGTTTGCATTCTTACAGAATAAGTAAAAAGCACACTTCCTCCTGCGAGCAGGGGAATAGGGCTTTGGAAGCCTACGCTATGAGTGCCATGCAAGCGGCAGCTCGACTCCGCAAGCTTCGTCTCGCTGTCGTTTGCATTCTTACAGAATAAGTAAAAAGCACACTTCCTCCTGCGAGCAGGGGAATTGTGCTTTTCACTTATTCTGCACTCATAGCTTATTCGTTCATGTTTGCGAGTTTTTTTGCCTGGTCAGCTGCGATACATGCATCGATGATCTCCTGGATATCACCATTCATGATCTTATCCAGTTTATAAAGTGTCAGGTTGATACGATGATCTGTAACACGTCCCTGTGGGAAGTTATAGGTTCTGATCTTCTCAGAACGATCACCCGTACCGATCTGGCTCTTACGAAGCTCAGCTTCTGCATCATGTGCCTTCTGCTGCTCTAAGTCATATAACTTGGTACGAAGTAAAGCAAATGCTTTTGCCTTATTCTGGATCTGTGATTTCTCTGTCTGGCTGTAAATCACGATTCCGGTTGGTATATGTGTCAGACGAACCGCAGAGTCTGTGGTGTTGACACACTGTCCGCCTGCTCCGGACGCACGACACACGTCGATACGGATGTCTTTATCGTCAATCGTAACGTCAACATCTTCCGCTTCCGGCATCACAGCAACTGTGATCGTGGAAGTATGGATACGTCCGCCGGACTCTGTCTCCGGCACACGCTGTACACGGTGTACACCGGATTCATATTTCATCACAGAATATGCACCTGCACCTGTGATCATGAATGTAACACTCTTCATACCGCCGATTCCGGTATCATCACATTCCATAATCTCTGTTTTCCAGTTCTTTGTCTCAGCATAATGCTGGTACATACGATAAATCTCTGCTGCAAATAAGGCTGCCTCATCTCCGCCTGCACCTGCACGAATCTCAACAATAACATTCTTGTCATCATTCGGGTCCTTAGGTAACAGAAGGATTTTTAATTCATTTTCCAACTCTGTCACGCGGTTCTTGGATTCGTTCAGCTCTTCTTTTGCAAGCTCACGCATCTCTTCGTCGGACTCCTCTTCTAACATTGCAAGAGAATCTTCAATATTCTGTTTGCACTGTTTATATTCTTTATATGCCTCTACGATTGGTAAAATATCACTCTGTTCTTTCATCAGCTTGCGGAAACGTTCCGGATTATTTGCAACATCCGGTTCGCTAAGCTCACTCATTAATTCTTCATAACGGATCAGTAAGTCCTCTAATTTATCAAACATAATTCTTCCTCTCTGTTCTTCCTTTGCAAATGGATCCAAATCCATTTCCATGGATAAAATATATCTGTAAGTTACCTGTCTGTTATCTGCATCACCGCTACAACATTCCGGTGACCACACGGTCATTTCCGGAAAGATCTTTGACCACACGCACTTCCTTAAATCCTGCTTCGCACATCATATCGGAAACCGCTTTACCCTGATCGTATCCGATCTCAAACATCAGATGTCCGTTCTCCTTCAGATACTGTCTGCTCTCTGCCACGATCTTCCGGTAAAAAAACAGTCCGTCTTCTTTCCCATCTAATGCTTCGATCGGTTCAAACTCCTTCACTTCCGGCATCAGTTCCGGAATCACATCCGTTGGAATGTATGGCGGATTTGACACGATCACATCATATGTTCCTGAAATATTTTCAAACAGATCGCTCCGCTCAAACAAAACCGGCACCTCATGTATTTTTGCATTCTCTTTTGCAATATTGATCGCCTGCTTGGAGATATCTGCTGCGTACCCTTTCGCATCTGATACATTATGCAGAATGCTGATTATAATACATCCGGAGCCTGTGCACATATCAAGTACATCCATTCCGGGTTTTACAACTTTTAATGCTTCTTCTACAAGTACCTCTGTATCCTGTCTCGGGATCAGCACACTGGAGTTCACTTTAAAATTCAGTCCCATGAACTCCGTTTCTCCGGTTATATATTGTAACGGAATATGTTCTGCGCGCTTTTTGACTGAAAGCTCATATTCCTTTATCAGATCGTCTGTAACCTCTTCATTCATATGCATGTAATAAAAACTGCGGTCAATTTTAAAACATGCCTCCATCAGTAACCAGGCATCAATCCTTGCGTCTACAATCCCCGCCTGCTTTAAATCACGCTCGCCGAGGGTAATGACTTCGCGATACGTCATCTTCTCTCACATCCTTTTAGTGCATTTCCCTGCGGATTTCTTCCACATAAGGTTTCCAGTCAAAAACTGCCTCAACGGAAGCGATCCCGACTTCTATCATCTCATCATCCGGCTCGCTTGTTGTGATCCTCTGCAGCCACATGCCCGGCTTGCTTAAAAGATTTACGATCACATTATCACTGCGGCCTGCCAGCCTGATAAATTCATAAGAAACCCCTGCGATCACCGGTATTAATACCAGGCGGTATACAACACGCAGTAATGGTGAATCCACACGGATAAACATAAAAAACAAAACACTGACTAACATTACGATCAGAAGAAAGCTTGTACCACAACGTTTATGGAATCTGGAACTCTTTCTGACATTCTCGACATTCAGATCCAATCCATGCTCAATACAATTGATGCACTTATGTTCTGCACCATGGTACATATAGACTCTCTTTATATCCTTCATCAGTGAGATCAATGCAACATATCCTACAAAGATCACCAGTCTTATCACACCTTCGAGCAATGCGACCACCCACTGGGAAACAATGATCTTCTGGAAAAAAGAAGAAATGTAATACGGAAGCATCATAAAAATCGCAACTGCCAGAACCACAGACAGTACAACGGTTCCACCCATCATGGCTTTCTCCTGCTTCTTTTCTTCGCTTTCTTTTTTCCGCTGCTGTTCTTCGGACATAGCTGCCTTCTCTTTCTTCTCTTCTTCCTCTTCCTCAAAAAAAGAAGCCGAATAAGTCAGCACCTGCATTCCAAGTGCCAGCGATTCTATAAAACTGAATACGCCCCGCAAAACAGGCATATTACGGATTTTCTTATTCTTAACGATTCCTTTATATTCTGAAACTTTTACTTCGATTTCATGGTCAGGTTTTCTCACGGCAACAGCGTATTTTTCCTGATTCTTCATCATAACGCCTTCCATGACTGCCTGTCCGCCAATTCCTGAATACTTCATTCTGTTCTCCGATCCGCCATATATGGCGGAGTTTTAGATTTTAAAAAAGGTTGAGATTTTGCAACCTCAACCTTATCTGCATAGTAACCATTCCGAAAACTCGCAGTTACTCTGTATCTACACTTTTTATTTGTTGATGCCGTATTTCTTGTTGAACTTATCGATACGTCCGTCAGCTCTGTTTGCTTTCTGCTGACCTGTGTAGAATGGATGGCATTTAGAACAGATCTCAACGTGGATATCTCCCTTTGTAGATCCTGTAACAAATGTATTTCCACAGTTACATGTAACAGTTGCCTGATGATAATCTGGATGGATTCCTTCTCTCATTATTTTCACCTCTTCTATTCTTATCGTTATTAAAGTTACGCTTGTTTTATATTCTTTATGCCCGTATGCCCGATCCGCATATGGCACTTATAGCAAGAATATACACGATTCTTCTACTGTCCAGAATCTGTATTACAGATTCATTATCCCGATAAACAGCTTTTAAAGTATAGCATACCACATATGGTAAATCAAGTTTTTTTTATAATTTATCTACATTTTTTTGCAATACTTTTTTGCAGTTTCTCTATAAGATTCTGTTTTTCTTTACCATATTAATATACTCTGCATTATTTCTTGTACGTGCAAACATATTTAAGATATTCTCAACTGCTTCATCTGCACGCATTCCATTGTACGCTTTTCGCATGATCTCAACTGCCTCCATCTCATCCTTATCAAGCAGCAGATCTTCACGCCTTGTTCCTGATTTCACGATATCGATCGCCGGGAATACTCTCTTTTCGGAAAGCTTACGGTCGAGTACAAGCTCCATATTACCGGTTCCCTTGAACTCTTCGAATACAACATCATCCATCTTGCTTCCGGTATCAACCAGTGCTGTTGCAAGAATGGTAAGGCTTCCGCCCTCTCTCATATTTCTGGCTGCACCGAAGAAACGCTTCGGCATATGAAGAGCCGCCGGATCAAGACCACCGGATAATGTACGCCCACTTGGTGGAACAGTGAGGTTATAGGCCCTTGCAAGACGTGTAATGCTGTCAAGCAGGATCATGACATCCTTGTGATGTTCGACCAGACGCTTTGCACGTTCGATCACCATCTCTGACACTCTCTTGTGATGTTCCGGAAGTTCATCGAATGTAGAATAAATCACTTCCACGTTATCCCCTTCAATTGCTTCCTTAATATCTGTCACTTCCTCCGGACGCTCATCGATCAGTAAAATGATCAGATGCATATCCGGATTCGACATCGTCACAGACTTTGCGATCTCCTTTAAGAGAGTGGTCTTACCTGCCTTCGGCTGGGAAACGATCATTCCACGCTGTCCCTTACCGATCGGCGATACAAGATCCACGATCCGCATTGCAACACTGCATCCCGGTCTCTCGAGACGGATCCTTCTATTCGGGAAAATCGGTGTCAGATCTTCGAATGCCTTTCTCTTCTGGATCACACTCGGATGATAGCCATTGATCGATGTAATATATAATAATGCAGAAAACTTCTCCTGCTGTGTCTTAATTCTTGTATTGCCACAGATAATGTCTCCTGTCTTCAGATTAAATCTGCGGATCTGGGATGGTGACACATAAACATCATTCTCTCCCGGCAGATAATTGGCACTGCGGATAAATCCATATCCATCCGGCATAACCTCTAAAATTCCGTTCACGGTTACTCCACTGTCAAGATTCTTCATGGAATCATCGGCAGCTGCTTCATCCTTCTTTTCTTCAGCAGCCGGCTCTTCTTTCTTCTCTGTGGTTTCGTTCTGCACCTGCTGCTCTTTTTCATTCTTTGCATCTTCAGAAAGCATCACTTCTATAAGTTCGCTTTTCTTTAATCCGGAAAGATGCTTTATGCCTCTTGCTTTTGCAAGATCACGCAAAACTGTTACTGATAAGCTTTCATATTTTTCTCTCATTCAATTCTCCTTCTAACTATATCAATGGGAATGATGTCTGAAACGACAAATGAATCTTTGACTGATGCTATTATACAATATTTTTTCTGAAATAGGAAGTCCTAATTTCCTTGATTAATAAAAAAGTAAATGTTATCATTGCTAATAGAGTTTCATTTATAAGTAAAAACTATCTAAAGGAGACCGATTTATCATGGATTTAAAAGAAAAAGCACTTGCCATGCACAAAGAGTGGAATGGTAAATTAGAAACTGTAGCAAAATCAAAAGTCAATTCCAGAGAAGATTTAGCCATTGCCTATACTCCTGGTGTTGCTGAACCCTGCAAAGTAATCGCAGAGGATAAAGAGGCTGCTTATATTTATACACAGAAAGCCAACACGGTTGCCGTTATTTCTGACGGAAGTGCCGTTCTCGGACTCGGAAATATCGGTCCATATGCTGCAATGCCGGTTATGGAAGGAAAATGTGTTCTTTTCAAAGAATTCGGTAACGTAAACGCTGTTCCGATCTGTCTTGACACACAGGACACAGAAGAGATCATTGCAACGATCAAAAATATTGCCCCTGCTTTCGGTGGTATCAATCTGGAAGATATTTCTGCTCCACGCTGCTTCGAAATTGAAGAACGCCTGAAAAAAATGCTTGATATCCCTGTCTTTCATGATGACCAGCATGGCACTGCCATTGTTGTTCTCGCCGGTATCATCAACGGTCTGCGTGTGACTGGAAAGAAGAAAGAAGACTGTAAGGTTGTTGTAAACGGTGCAGGTTCCGCCGGCATTGCGATCACAAAGCTTCTCCTTACTTACGGATTCAAACATGTCACCATGTGTGACCGGGAAGGTATCATCGGAAAAGACTATCCAAACTTAAACTGGATGCAAAAGAAGATGACGGAAGTAACGAATCTTGACAATGCCTCCGGAACACTTGCTGATGCATTAAAAGGTGCGGATATTTTCGTTGGTGTATCTGCCCCGAATATCGTAACACCGGAAATGGTTTCTTCCATGAATAAAGATTCCATTCTTTTTGCAATGGCCAACCCTGTTCCTGAGATCATGCCGGATGTTGCAAGAGCTGCCGGTGCAAGAGTCGTCGGAACCGGAAGAAGCGACTTCCCGAACCAGGTCAACAATGTGATCGCGTTCCCTGGTATCTTCAAAGGTGCTCTTGAAGGACGTGCCACACAGATCACAGAAGAGATGAAGCTTGCTGCTGCAGAGGCTCTTGCACATCTTGTTTCAGATGAAGAGTTAAATGATGAATTCATTATGCCGGAAGCTTTTGATCCACGTGTTGCTGAAGTTGTAAGTGAAGCTGTAAAATCACACATCCGATAATATGAATCCTTATTATTCTCTCAATGATTATTTAAAGCAGACATTCGGTGAGAAGGTATACCGCCTTTCCTTAAATGGCGGTATGACCTGTCCCAACCGTGACGGGACTTTGGATTCGCGTGGGTGTATTTTCTGCAGTGCAGGTGGAAGCGGCGATTTTGCTGCCTCCCCTTCGCTCTCTGTGACTGATCAGATTGAACAGGCCAAAGAACGGATCCAGAAGAAAAGCAGCTGCAAAAAATTTATCGCCTATTTTCAGGCATACACAAACACCTATGCCCCTGTTCCCTATCTCAGGGAACTTTTTACCGAAGCGATAAACCACCCTGATATTGTTGCACTCTCTGTCGGAACCCGGTGTGACTGCCTTGATGACGATGTACTGGAATTACTATGTGAGCTTAATCAGATCAAACCAGTCTGGATAGAACTTGGTCTGCAATCGGTTCACAATGAAACGCTCAAACGGATCCGCAGTGGTTTTACTTATGAGCAATATCTTCACGCAGTAACCTCGTTAAAGGAGAGACATATTACTGTCATTACACATTTAATCCTGGGACTGCCCGGTGAAACAAAAGAAATGATGCTCGCATCTATTGATGCCGTTGCCTCACTTCCATGTGATGGGATCAAGCTGCAGCTTTTGCATGTGTTGAAGAATACCGACCTGGCTTCGCTTTATGAGTCAGATCCATTTCCTGTTTTTTCACTGGAAGATTACTGTGATTTCATCGTAACCTGCGTGGAACATCTTCCACCAAAGATGGTAGTCCACCGTCTTACCGGAGATGGACCCCGTTCCCTTCTGATCGCACCCTTATGGAGTACGGATAAGAAACGTGTCTTAAACACGATTCAGAAGCGTTTTCGTGAGCGTGACACCTGGCAGGGAAAATTATATAACTTATAACTGAATCATTCGCAGAAAGAGGTGTATAAAACATGGCTGAACCATTTACCATATATAAACTGACTATTTTAAATATGTTGGATAAAGTCGATTTTCCATTGACAAATACACAGATTTCAAACTTTTTTCTGGAGCAGGATTATACGGATTACTTCCGTGTGCAGCAGGTCATCAGTGATCTTACAGATGCCAATCTGATCCGCTCTGAATCCACACACAATAACACGCAGTATGTGATCTCTGATGCCGGAAAAGAAACTTTAGAATTTTTCAAAGATAAAATCTCTGATGCCATCGAACGTGATACGATCGCCTTTCTTGAGAAGAATAAGCTGGAGCTTCGGAATGACAATTCCATTCTTGCAGACTATTACAAAACTCCGAATCTCGATTATGCTGTCCGCTGCCAGTACAGGGAACACAACATAAATCTGATCGACCTGACGTTAAGTGTCAAAACAAAGGCACAGGCAGAAGCGATCTGTAATAACTGGAAGAAACAAAATGAAGACGTATACGCATATCTGATGGATATGCTCTTAAAATAAAAGGAATGAACTGATATGGCAAAACAAAACTGGAAACCTGGAAATATGCTCTATCCGCTCCCTGCTGTCATGGTGAGCTGCCAGAGTCTTACCGGATGCGATCCTCTTTGCGAGAACCCGGCATTAGAAGGCCGGCCGAATATTATTACTGTTGCATGGGCAGGAACTGTCTGCACAAATCCGCCGATGGTTTCAATCTCTGTCCGCCCGGAACGCTACTCCTATCATCTGATCGAAGAATCCGGTGAATTTGTGATCAATCTGACAACCGAAGCCCTCGTAAAAGCTACCGATTACTGTGGTGTACGCTCCGGACGCGATGTTGACAAATTTAAAGAAATGCATTTAACCCCGCTTGTTTCAAAGCACATCCATGCACCGGGAATCGCCGAAAGTCCGGTAAATATTGAATGCAGGGTCCGCGAGATCAAACCTCTTGGCAGTCACTCCATGATCCTTGCAGATGTTTTGGGTGTTACGATCGACGATACCCTGCTTGATGAAAAAGGCAAATTTGAATTAAATAAAAGCGGGCTTGTCACCTATTCGCATGGTGAATATTTTCTGCTCGGAAAAAAATTAGGAACATTCGGATACAGCGTAAAAAAAGAGAAAAAGCGGAGTCGATAGACTTTTGCTTTTTCTCTTTTTCTCTTTTTTTCTAAAATACAATTCCAAACATCTCGATCACAACACCCCAGAACACGCCAAATCCATAAAGTGCTGCCACGATCCCCGCATTCTGCTTCCAATTGCGGTTCAATTTATACAATACCAAAAGTCCGACTCCGGCATTGACAAGCAGACCTGACATCATAGCTCCGGCTCCTATCACCCCGCTTAAATAAAGCTCTGTGATCACAACAGAAGACGCACAGTTTGGAATCAGACCAACAAGTGCTGCGATCATCTCTCCTGCCACCGGAATATTTTGAAATACAACTGCAAGCTTGTCTTCGCCGATCACTTCAATGATAAGTGTAAGAATAAATGTAATGATCAGAATATAGAAAAAAATCTTTAACGTATGCCTGATCGCAGATTTTAAAACACCATCCTCACAGCTGCAATGTTCTTCTTCACATACTACATGGATATCCATGTCTTTTTCTTTCTTCTTGAACAGGTTTACATACACAAATTCTGCAATAAATCCGGAAAGGATTGCGATCACTGCCTTTGTCGCCAGGATTTTGATCACTGTTGATGCCGGAACTGCAGCAGAAATAAAGATTGGAAGCATTTCATCCGATGTGGACAAAAAAACAGCCAGCAGTGTTCCTACTGTGATCACTCTTCCCGCATACAGGCTGGATGCTGCAGCTGAAATTCCGCACTGTGGAAGGATTCCAAGCAGTCCGCCCCATAAAGGACCTACTTTTCCTGCATTTTTGATCCTGCTTTGAACTTTTCCGCCTGTTGTGTGTTCCAGGGCTTCCATCAATAAATATGTTAAAAACAAAAACGGAAGTAATTTTATATTATCTTCAATTGTGTGTATAAAAGTGTGTTCTAATATATGCATCATAATCTCGGTCCTCTTCTATTTACAAGTTACGCGCATTTGCAATCTGTATGCATTTGCAAATTGTTTGCGTTTTGTCACTCGATTATTATACACATTCTCACACAGATGTCAAGTAAAAATATTTATAATATATTTCGCAAAATATTTATAACCAGCCTGGCTTTATGACATACTTCGTTTTTCTCTTCCAAGCTCCAACAAAAGCATAAGCACTGTCCAGCTGCGATTGGTCGGTGTCAGAATCGCTTTGTAATCTACCGAAAGCTTTATCTGACGGAATTGGAATAACAGCCTGTCCATATGCTTTTCACTTACATCACAGAAGACGAGAAGGCTTTCCTCTGGTGCATTGCCCTCGAACGGTGCCATAAGAACAGATTTCTTTCCTTCTGCAAGATCACCGATGCTCTGTTTTAAATCTGCAGGGAGAATCTCTTCTACACGGATTTTCATTGCTTCTGCTGCTTTCTTCACCTTCCAGTCATCTTTTACATGATAAATTAAAATTTTCTCCATTTTTCTCTTCCTTATAAATTCAGGGACAAAAGATCCGGTCCATTCCGAATGTCTTCTGTCCCTGTTTTTTGATTTAATTATGCTTTATCATCTTTAAAGTACTTCATCAAGAATCTTTTTCAGTGTTTTTGCTGATTCCTGCAGTTTTTGTGTTTCTTCCTCATCCAGGGAAATCGGAATCTGCGTCTCAACACCATTGGCACCGACAATAGCCGGCATACTTAATGCCACATCAGAAATCCCGAATTCTCCATGCATCACATTCGTAACCGGAAGAACGGATTTTTCATCACGGATGATCGCCTCGCAGATCCTTCTTACTGCCATTGCAACACCAAAGTATGTTGCTTTTTTCTTCGCAATAATCTCATATGCACTGTTTTTTACATTCTCTGCGATACGCTCTGTCGCCTCATCATGATTGAAATGTCCACGCATCTCACAGAAATTATTAAGCGGTACACCGGAAACTGTTGCACTGCTCCATGCAGCAAGCTCGCTGTCTCCATGTTCTCCGATAATAAACGCATGAACGCCTCTGCTGTCCACATTCAGATGTTCCCCAAGATTGTATTTTAATCTTGCTGTATCGAGTACAGTTCCGGAACCAAGTACACGGTTCTCAGGAAATCCGGAAAGCTTTAATGCTGTGTATGTGAGGATATCTACAGGGTTCGATACGATCAGTAAAATCCCTCCGCAGTTTCTTTTTGCGATCTCCGGTATAATCGATTTAAAGATACCGACATTTTTAGATACAAGATCAAGCCTTGTTTCATCCGGCTTTTGATTTGCTCCGGCTGTCACGATAATAATTGCTGCATCTGTAATATCATCATAGTCTCCGGCATATATTTTCATCGGTCTTACGAATGGCAGCCCGTGACTGATATCCAGTGCTTCTCCCTCTGCACGGTTTTTATCTGCATCGATGAGTACCATCTCGGAAAACAGTCCGCTCTCCATTAATGCAAAGGCTGTTGCTGAACCAACAAAACCACAACCGATCATCGCCACTTTTCTCTGATTTACCATTATTTCACTCATCATTCATTTCCTCTCTTTCTCTTGCTGTCATTAGCCTCCCCAATACAAAAAGTTTCCATACAACAGATTTCCTCTGATTTGTCAGATTCCCTTCTCTTTCAGGAAATCTACCCAGATGTTGTATTTGGATCCATAGAGATGCACCTCATCAAAAGTCAGGTCACTTCTCAAATTGCCTTCTTCATCACATACTACATCATTTACATCGATATAGAAAATATCCCTGTTATCCGCAAGCTGTGCGATCCGTTCATTTCTCTGTTCAATTCCCGTATTATTAAAGATTGGATCTTTATCATTTTTTTCCCTGGATACTTTCATGATCCCCTGTACAAAAATGACTGCGTCCGGCTGTAACTGACGGAATTTTTCCACGGATTCCTCATACGCTGTCATAAATCCATCCAGCGTTCCGCGACCCATTTCATTGATCCCGATCTGGAAATAAATCTTTCCATATTGTCTTGCCTTAAGGGCATCCTCTAATGTAACCTTTTCCCCATCCACTTCACAGAACTTCTCCGTCCAGAGATTGTAAACATTCATTCCTACCGTAGCATAAAATGTTGCATCATCAAGTCCGCCATAATCGTGCAGACCGACTGTCCTTGAATCTCCGATAAAAACTGCATCCTGGAAATAGCTGTCATCTACAGTGTGGAATGTCCGTACCTCCTCTGTTTCTGTCTCCAGTATACTCTCTGTGCCATTCACACTTTCTGTTCCTGTTTCATTCCCGGCTGTCTCTGTGGCTTCGGTTCCGGCAATTTCGGTATTGGGAACTTCTGTTCCAATCATACCATCATTCTTCTTTCGTTCTTCTGCAAGCTTTTCCCATTTGTCCCAGATAGATTCTCTCTCGCTGCTCCACGGATAGATGCCATCATGGATTCCCTGCAGCACAAGTACAAAGTATGGTGTTTTTCTTACATCGATCGTATATTGTCTGTAAATCGTATCTTTTCCAAGATAACCCATCACAGATAGTACGATCCAGCTTATCAAAATCAGAATCGTTATCCTGCAATATCTGATTTTTTTCATTCCTATCAAGTTCCTTTCTAAAAGTTAAAATATAAAAAAGGATTGTTTTCTGAAATGGCAAGGTAATACATGCTAAGTGCAAATATCGCTGCCACAACCGCTGTTCCGAGAATATTTTTCCTGATCAGCGTATATATTTTTGCAGGAAGCGGTGTTGCAAACAGAACTCCCAGTAACAGTAACTTCCAGTAATCATTCATATATTTCACAAAATCCACCGGATTTACAGTCTGCTTCGAAGCAGCGAAGAATGGAAACATCCTGCTTAAATATACCCCCAGCTGTCCCACATCTGTGATCGTAAATGCCATCCATGTAACCGGTACTAATACGATCACATACAAATGAGAAAGTATCCTGCTTCTTTCCAGATAACGCAGTAAAAACAGCTTCTCCAATAAAAGGAGGGATAAAAGCATGCCACCCCAGATCAGGAAATTATAACCTGCTCCATGCCAGAGTGCTGTCAGTGACCAGACTACAAACAGATTGAATAAAGTTCTTCCTTTTCCTTTCCGGTTACCTCCAAGCGGAATATAAACATAATCGCGGAACCATCTTCCGAGTGTGATATGCCACCGGCGCCAGAATTCTGTTACAGATTTTGAAATATACGGAAAACGGAAGTTCACAGGGATCGTAAATCCAAGCATCTTGCCAAGTCCGATTGCCATCATAGAGTAACCTGCAAAGTCAAAATACAGTTCCATGGAATATGCGATCGCTCCAAGCCAGGCTAATGGTGTGGAAATACTTTCGAATCCGACTGCCCTGATATTATTCCATAACAGACCGATGCGGTCAGCAAGGATCACCTTGGATGCCAGACCAAGGATCAGTATCCTTACTCCCTGTTCTAAGTCGCGGACAGTGATCGTTCTCTTTTTCAGGCTTGCACTCACTTCCTCATAATTCACGATCGGTCCTGCGATCAGCTGTGGAAACATCGTCAGATACGTTCCGAGATTAATAACTGACTTTTCTGCCGGAACCCTGCCTCGATACACATCGATCACATATGCTGAGATCTGGAATGTATAAAAACTGATTCCCAATGGCAGCGATCCTGCAAGCCCACTGTATTTAAAGAAAAACAGCATTCCAAAATCATAGAATAAAGCCAGGCACAGCAGAAACGCCTGCCTTTTTCCTCGCCCTTCCTGTGCATCCGGATACATAAGCCTGCCGATCACATAATTTACAAGCACAGACATAAGAAGCAGAACCACATGCTCTGCCTCACCATATACGTAAAATACGATACTTCCTGCAAATAATACATGGTTACGCCATCTTGCAGGACAGATAAAATATATCACTAAAAAAACTGGTAAAAACCGAAATAAGAACTCAAAACTGCTGAATACCATAATACATCATTCTCTCATCCCAAATCTAACATCTATTGTATTCCTGTATACAATCACCCTAAGGCAGTACCTATTATAGATGAAAAGAAAACGGGTTTCCATACTATTTTCAAAATGTATCAAAAATGTCATAAACCCTTCTTTTTGTAATGATTCTGTAACTATTTTTCTGCCCCTGGATCATTGCTTTTCTTATATTCACGCAACAGCTGTTCTATTTCCCCAATAAAATAGAGTGATCCGAAAACAACTGTTTTTTCTTCTGTCAAAATGGAAAAATCAGGCAGTGCTTCCTTTATATCCGAAAGTACTCCTGCATCCACACCATGCTTTCTGATGCATTCCGCAAGCTGCTTTGCCTGAAGTGCTCTCTCGCTCTCGACCGTCACAGTTTTAAAGTCAAGGGCTAACGGCAGTAATTCCTCGATCATTGTTTCATAGTCTTTGTCTGCCATAACTCCCATGATAAAGTGAAATTTTTCTCCGGGATATAGTGTCATAAGACTGTTCTTCAAAGCATCTACACCATTTCCATTGTGTGCTCCGTCCAGAAGATAAAATGGATTCTCGCAGACTAACTGCATACGTCCCATCCATTCTGTCCTGTCAATTCCATTCTTTATCGCACGTAATATCTCCTGCTGCGGCATTTCCTGCATCTTCAGGAAATAATCTGCGGCGTACACAGCCGCTGCGGCGTTCTCATATTGGTGTACACCAAGCATGCGCATTGTAAATTCCCCATAATGATCCAGAGAGAAATGCTGTTTTTTTCCGACAGGAGGTAATATGTGGATCTGATCCCAGTCAATGATCTTTACATCCTTGATCTCTTTCTGACAAGCCACATCACACAGCACATCCAATGCTTCTTTTTCCTGGCTTTCCATCACAAGCTTTGTTCCTTTTTTCAGAATACCCGCCTTTTCTCCTGCAATCTGCGACAGCGTATTTCCAAGGATTGCCATATGATCAAATCCGATCTTTGCGATCACTGTAACATCCGGAATTCCACATGCATTCGTAGAATCATATTTTCCACCAAGCCCTGTCTCTAAGACTACAACATCACATTGCTTCTCATTATAATAAAGCAGTGCCATTGCAAGACAGTAATCAAACATTGTCGGATAAACACCAAAATCAATGGACAGCAGCTCGTTTCCAATTCTTTCTACATCCTCTTGCGATATCATCTCGCCATTTATCTGGATCCGCTCCCTGAAATCTACAAGATGCGGTGAAGTAAACATCCCCACTTTTAATCCTGCCTGTTCAAAAATTGAGTGCAAAAAAGCAGAGACACTCCCTTTGCCGTTTGTCCCTGCTATATGCACGATTTTTAAATCCTTCTCAGGATGGCCGAGTATTTCTAACATACGCTCAGAAATCTCGACTCCTTTCAAATTTCCAAATCTTCTTTTGTTTTCAATTGTATTTACGACTTCTTTATAATTTAATTTCTGCATCCTGACTATACTGCCATGATCACTCCACCATCGTTCGCATACATGCTGCTGACACCCGCGGTATCTAAAATGATGATTTTTTTGAACTTTGCAATCTGTTCAATCTTTTCCTTCACTGCTTTTGCACGTTCCGGACAATTGCAGTGGGAGATTGCAAGAATACGGTTCTCGCAGTCCTTTGTGCGCGATACCATTGCCTTAATCATCTTTTCCAGTGCCTTATTCATTCCCCGCGCCTGATCGAGCTGGCAGATTAAGCCCTCCTTTGTCGAGCCCATAACCGGCTTAATATTTAATGTGTTGGCGATAAACGCCTTAAGATTGGAAAGTCTTCCATTCTTTCTTAAAGTCTCTAAAGTCTCTAAAACAAAATAGGTATTCATAGAGGAAATATAAGCCTCTACTTTCTCTACTACTTCTTCAAATGAGCAGCCTGCCTCTTCATATTCCTGAATCTTCATTCCGATAATTGTCTCACCGATAGAAGCAGATTTTGAATTGAATACATGGATTTTTTTCCCATCCTTATATTCTTCTTCGTACAGGTTCTTTCCAAGAACAGCACTATTATAGGATCCACTGAGTTCACCTGACAATGTTACCGCATAGACATGGGAAGCTTCCCCTTTATATGCCGCCATATATTGCTCCGGTGAAGGGCAGGAAGATTTCGGTCCCTTTGTGCTCTCTTTTACTCTTCTTAAAAAGTCATGCTGATCAAATGTCTCATCGTCCACGATACGTGTACCCTCAACCAAAAGTTCCAGGGACACTGTTTCGAAAAATCCGCTCTTTTTCTGCTCTTCTGTCAGTTCTCCACAACTGTCGATAATTATTTTATACATCATACCCTCCGTTTACCAGTTATTATGGTTTCATATATTTTAAAAATAAGTTTTCATTTCTTTTATATGTAGTATTGCATACTACGTAACATTATCATAAAAACTTTATTTTGTATAGAGGGTATTTTATTTTTCCATAAAATATATAATACCGGCTGTCTGTACTTTAAAATTTAATCGTAAGAACATTCTGCGTGTCATCTTCAATATAATATAAAGATGTCATTTCCTTGCAATAATCAATGATATGCTGCTCTGTGATAAAATATCGAAATGCCTCCTCGTACTCCGTCCGGTCTTTGAATTTTATCGAACAGAATTCTGCACCGCCATAATATGCATCTGCAAGGATCTGCCCGGCTGCCTGCGCATCCCATTGCGGAAGGAACAGATTCTCATGCACATAATAATTATCCTTTACTGCTGTACACACCGGAAGAATGATCTCATCATCCGCATGATGTGTGACCTCGATTTCTTCTGTTGTAACTGCAAAATAATTATAATTGATATAATTTGAGGAAATTCCTGACTCGCCACTGTAAGTAGCATTCCCCCATGTGGTATCTATATAATAATATTCCCCATCCAGCCTGACAATATTCCATGCATGGGCAGTATTGTTCGCTTCGCCACTTACGATCGCACAGATAATTCCCAGCTTTTCCAGAAGGTACTGCGTTGCACACGCATATCCCTGACATACAGTAGCCTTATTTAAGAAAACACTGATTATGTTCTGATTGTCGGATGCCTGTGTATCATAGGATATCTCAGATGCCAGATAATCAAATACATACTTCGCTTTCTCATAATCAGATGCATCTGGCATAATTCCATTCAGGATCCCCTTCACTGCGGCATCTATCTGTTCCTGCAATGTTTCCTTTTCCTGCTGCTCCATCGTATATTTCGGAGAGAACCGGATACGCACCAGCTCTTCTCCTCTTGTATACTGTGTATAGGAATACCCACTGATCCAGAACAATCCACCGTGATCTGCCATCACACAATGGTACGCTTTATCAAGTATTTCTTTATCCAGCGTACTGACAACAATATCCTTTTCATATGAAGTGATCGCATCATAGATTTCATTGTAAACATCTCTCTCATTCTGCGGCAATGTCTGATAGGCATATCTTAAATCCGGCTGCCCATTTTCCTCTTCCGTATTTGCCCTTGCTGCTTCACTTTCTGAGTTCTCATATATACTCTCTGTCTGTGCTTCTTCCCGTCCAGTCAATAACTCCTGCCCGGACTTTTGTAGAAGACCGGAAAAAAAATCTTTTTCTGCAGCACATCCGGTAAAAACAGATGCAAACATCAATGTAACACTCAAAATTACAGAAAAAATTCTTTTCTTCAAATTACGCTCCATTATTTAAAATATACAGTTACCAGATTTTTTAAAGCATCCTGATCACAGGCTGCCATCAGTTCTCTTGCTGAATGCATTGCTAAAAGCGGTATACCAACATCCACTGTTTTCACCGGAAGCAATGCAGATGCGATCGATCCTAATGTTCCGCCACCTGCCATATCTGAACGGTTCACAAATTTCTGATACGGTATATGGTTTTCATCGCAAAGCTGCTGGATCACTGCAATCGCTCCACAGTCTGTAGCATAGGACTGTGAGCATGCTTCTTTGATGCAGAATCCTTTTCCAAGAACCGGCTTGTTTGTAGGATCCATCTTTTCCGCATAATTCGGATGCAAACCATGTGCAACATCTACTGACAGGATCATACTATTGTAAATCAGACTCTGTGGCTGCTTTCCATATCCACATACGTCTAAAATACGTAAAAGCATATCGTGGAGTAAAATCGATCCTGCACCCTGTTTGGATCCGCTTCCGATCTCCTCATGATCAAACAGAGCGATCACATTCATTCCGTCTTTTCTGTCACTCTCAATGATTGCAGATACGAGTGCAGAACAGGAATTGAGATTATCCAGTCTGGATGCTGAGATGAATTCATCATTCAATCCGACAAATTCCGGTTTTTCCTTATTATATACAGTCAGTTCAAAATCCAGAATATCTTCTTTCTTTACAGACAGTTCTTTTGCAAGGAACTCCAGAAACGTATCCGCATCCGCCTTACCATCTGTCAGTCCACAAATAGGGAGCATCTGCGTCTGTCTGTTCAGTTCCACTCCTTTGTTTACCTCACGGTTCATATGAATTGCAAGATTCGGTATTGTCATCAGATTCTTTTCGGACTGGAAACGCAGCACCTCCGGTGAAAATGCATCCTTTCCTCTGACTGCAACTCTTCCTGCCACACCGAGTGGACGATCCAGCCATGTATTAAGGATCGCTCCGCCATAAACTTCAACATTCACCTGTGCATATACATTTGTCTTAATGTCACAGGATGGCTTGATCCTAAGGCATGGGAAATCTGTGTGTGCCGCTGCGATCCTTATCACCGGTTCCTTTTTCCCCCAGTTCTCCGGTACGGAAAAAGCAAATAATGTTGTCTCATGATGATTGATCACATATCGGTGTCCCGGAACAAGTTTCCACTCTGTTCCATAATCTAACAATTCAAAGCCTGCCTCTGTCAGTCTTTTCTCACATGCACTTACTGCATGTGCCGGTGAAATTCCGTTTTCTAATAATTCAAATAATTTTTCTGCTTCTGTCATCTTGTTTCTCCTATTTTCTATTATTTTCTATTATTTTCTTATATTGTAATTCCAAATTCTTCCGGCAAAAAACGCGGGCATACATTTTCAGAAGATGTGATCACGGATGCTGCCAGCCTTGTTCCGATCCCAACCGCCTCTGAAAGCGTTTTTCCGTAAGTAAGTCCTGCTGATACGCCTGCACAGAATGCATCTCCTGCTCCGGTTGTATCCTTCACCTGAACCTTTTGGGCTGGAACAAATCCCTTTTCTCCATGGATATCTGCATAGACAGCCCCTTCTTTGCCCATCGTAACTACCATTGCCGGAATATTGGCTGCTTTCAGTCTTTCACTTAAAATCCCGGTCAGTTCCTCCGGGCTCTTTTCCATATAATCATCTGTAAAGAAAATGCCTGCTTCCAGCTGATTGCAGATAAAACAGTCGAATTTCTGAAGGAGGTCCCTGCGTTCTACCGCAATGCTCATATTACTCACTACACCATATAATTTTCTGTGGTGCTTTTCGCAAAGCTGTACCACTTTTTTGATGATCTCCTTATCCATATCAACCTCTGCCACAACCGCATCACATTCCCCTATGATCTCGTCGCCCTTTTCTTCCAGCATATCGAGAATCGGTGCCAGATTCGGTCGCTGGGAAATCGAACCTGCAAGATCACCGTTATTATCAAACACTGCCAGCCAGGTTCCCATTCCATTTGGAATTGTCTGCATATATTCGGTATTTACCTTGTGTCGTCTCAGTTTACGCTCTACATCTTCACCCAGTGCCGAGTCATCTACAATTCCAAGAAATGTCGGCCGCAATTCCAGATTTGCAATATCCTCAACTACATTCCGGCTCACTCCGCCATGGATATATTCCACATGGCCTGCATTTCTGCCATCCGGAACATAAACATCTTCCGGGAATCCTTTAATATCCACAAACACTGCTCCTAACACAACGATCCCGTTTTTATTTCCTGCCATATTTTCTGTCGCCTTTCTTTTGTACCTGTTCAAATCGAATGCTTTATAACTATACTACACCTTGACAGTATATTTCAACACTCATCTCCGCCACATCCAAAATGTCTTCCCTCTCTCCTCAAAAATGCGCAATCATTATACAGACAATAGAACCGTCCCTATAATAATTGCGCATTTCCACTAATAACATTGTTCTGCCCACAGATTCCTTAAATCTTTTCCAACTGGCTGCAGATAAATGCTTCCATCTCTTTTTTTGGTACTCCAAGGATCAGTGAGAGTTCACTATAAAGCTCATTCTCGGTTGCTTTCAGATATCTTTCATCCAGGGATGTGATCTTCTTTCCCTGAGCAATCCGTTCTTTCTTTCGGTTGTATAATGTCTTGACAATGCTGATCCATGCACGGTAATCGCAGGTTTTTAATGCTTCTTTGTACTTCAGTTCGCGCTTCTTTTCATCAGTGATCCATAATACTTCTATCTTCGGCATTTCCTGTATAAGAGCTTCTGCTTCTTCTCTTGTGATCACTTTACGCATAGCAACCTTTTCATTATCTACAGGTGCATAGATTTTTCCTTTTTCATCGCCAAACGGAGCAAGCACATAATATAATTTTTCCTTATTGCTTCCAGGGATATTAATATGCGTAATATCTTCTATACGACACACTCCTTTGCTTCCATAAACAATATATTCCCCTACTTCGAACATTTTTTTGATTCTCCTTTCTTGCAATTTTCAATCGTTCCGCATATATTCTCATTCTACCACGTTTTTACCCAAAAAATCAGTTTCTTTTTTGCTTTTTGAGAATTTTTGTGAATTATGTAACAAAATAGCGGTCTGTTTTATTGTAAAAATTACATAAAAAAGCCAGGTTCTATTACGTCATATGTAATAGTTCCCGGCTCTTCTTTCATTTTATGACATGAAAATCACTCAAAACACTTTCTGGCTGCCCTGTTATACCTTAACAGTTCCTGTACTTCTTTCAGACGTACAAATATTTTTTCTGAGGCTGCCTGTTTTTGCAGATTCTTTTCGATATCTGTATAAATCCTATTTTCTTTTTCAAGGTATGTTTTCAACACTGGATGCTGATTTTTTAAGAGCAGTCCACCATAAAGGTTGAAAAGTTTAAAAGGATCCACATCCTGTATTTTCGGTAAATCCTGCTTCTTTTCTCTGAGTTTTTCCAAAGCTTCTCCTGTATATCTTACCTTCATCATCGGATAAAACTTGTCTTCTTCAAAAACCATATCTTCTGCAAGGATCTCATATCCTTCTTCCTCTAAAAACGCACGGACACGTTCCAATTCTGACTGTGGCTGTAAGATCAGTTCCTTCGCTGCGTGGCAGACTTCTTCTCCATCCTTTAAAATATGCATTACAAGTCCGCCGCCCATTCCTGCAATAAGGATCGCATCTGCTTCTCCCGGCTTCATTGCAGCCACTCCGTCTGAAAGACGGGTTTTAATGTATGTATCCATTCCATACAATGTTATGTGTTCTCTGGCCCGCTCAAGAGGTCCTTCATTGATATCCATTGCGATCGCAGAAGGTATTCTCTTTTGTTCCATCAGATAAATCGGAACATATCCATGATCTGTCCCGACATCTGCAAGGATCATTCCTTCAGATACCAAAGATGCCGCTGTCATAAGCCTGTTCGATATTTTTACCATTTTATTCCAAATAATCCTTTAATTTACGACTTCTGCTTGGGTGACGTAATTTACGCAATGCTTTTGCTTCAATCTGGCGGATACGCTCACGTGTTACATTGAACTCTTTGCCAACTTCTTCCAGTGTTCTTGCACGTCCATCTTCCAGTCCGAAACGAAGAGTCAGAACTTTCTGCTCCCTTTCTGTCAGTGTTCCAAGAACTTCCTCTAACTGTTCTTTTAACAGAGTAAATGCTGCCGCATCAGCTGGAACAGGAACATTATCATCCTGGATGAAATCTCCCAGATGACTGTCTTCCTCTTCACCGATCGGAGTCTCTAAAGAAACCGGCTCCTGGGAAATTTTTAAAATTTCACGCACTCGTTCTACCGGCATATTCATCTCTGCTGCAATCTCTTCCGGGCTTGGTTCACGTCCGAGTTCCTGTAAAAGCTGTCTTGATACACGGATGAGTTTGTTGATCGTTTCAACCATATGAACCGGAATACGAATGGTTCTTGCCTGATCGGCGATCGCTCTTGTGATTGCCTGACGGATCCACCATGTTGCATAGGTAGAGAATTTGTATCCTTTACGGTAATCAAACTTTTCTACTGCCTTGATCAAACCAAGATTTCCTTCCTGGATCAGGTCAAGGAATAACATACCACGTCCGACATATCTTTTTGCAATTGAGACAACAAGTCTTAAGTTTGCCTCCGCAAGACGTTTCTTGGCATCATCTCCGGCTGTTAAATCTTTCTGTAAATTCTGTATCTCTTCTGTAATCTCAGCGAGCTCCTCTTTTGAAGCATTTTCTTTTCTGCTCTCTAAAATTGCTATTTTTTCTTTGGCCACAGCACCGGCTTCCATCTTCTGCGCCAGATCAATTTCTTCTTCTGCACTTAACAATGGAACTTTTCCGATTTCTTTCAGATACATGCGGACCGGATCTTCAATGGATACACCATCTGGAACAGAAAGGTCGATTTTTTCAACCTCAATGTCATCATCATCATCTACTTCCAGAAGAATCTCATCATCACTGTCATCTTCTGTGATGCGAAGTACGTCAATGTTGTTTGCCTCCAGGAAATCCAGAATTTTATCAAACTGCTCTGCATCTAACTGCATATCTGCAAAGAAGTCACTGATTTCCTGATACTCCAGCATATTTTTCTTCTTTTTTGCCAAAGCTAACAATTCTTTTAACTTCTGCTGAAATTTTTCTCTTGCTGCCTCGTCCATTCCAGCTGCATCTTTTTTTACTTCCTTAGCTTCGTTTTCTGTTTTTTTAGCCATCTTTTTCATCCTCTCAAGTTTTTTACTATTTTGTCCCTAATCAATGGAAATATGCAATTTCTCAAGTTCTTCCAGGTTCCGCTTATCTGTTACCAGCTGCATTAGCCCTGCCATATCTGCCGTTGCCAAATGGTCGGATCTGTACTTGATACTGTTCTGCTTGATCTTAACGATCGTTTCTTTCAATGCTTTCTCCCATTCTTCCTTCGTCTCGACCTTATGGATCTTCGCATTAAACAGTGCTGCGATCTCCTTCTGGTCTTCTTCCTCGGAAAACATACTTACGATCTGTGCCGGACTTGCTGTTCCTGTTTCTTCAAACTGCAAAAACAGTATCTTTGCTACCTTATAATATATCTCTTCTGTAAAATCCTCCGGAACAATATATTTTTTAATTTTCTGATACAGTCCTGTATTTTCAATCAGCCAGGTTAAAAGAAGCTTCTGGGACTGTTTCATACCGTCTTCTTTCTTAAGTCCTCTGGCTCTGTCATTTTTTTCATGGACACCGGATTTTAATGGTGTACGCTCTTTTGTGATGCCTTCCATCTGCATACCATATCTGCCGACCAGCTTCTGCAGGTCTGCTGTCGGAAGCATATACTTTTCCGCAACGGCGTTCACATAAATATCCCTCTCGATCTTCTCTGTGAAAGAACACAGTCTCTTCGCTACTTCATTATAAAAAGAAGACTTGCTCTCCGGATCGGACATATCAAACTGCTGCTCTAAGATGCGGATCTCAAACAGAAAACTGTTTTCCGCATGGTCGATCCTTTCCTGATACGCGTCGGCTCCAAGTGCTTTTATGAATTCATCCGGATCTTTGTATGGACGCATATTGATGATCTTCGTCGTGATCCCTGCCTCTTTCAGGATCGGGATTGCCCGAAGTGCAGCCTTTACTCCGGCTCCATCACTGTCGTATGTCAGATATACTTCCTTCGTATAACGTTTTAAAAGATTCGCATGTCCTGTCGTAAGCGACGTGCCAAGAGATGCTACCGCATTGTCAAATCCAGCCTGATGAAGTGCAATCACATCCATATATCCTTCACAAAGCAAAAGCTGTGATTTCTTTGTTGTCCTTGCAAAATTGAGTCCGTATAAGTTACGGCTCTTATCGAAAATCGGCGTCTCCGGGGAATTCAGATACTTCGGTTCACCCTCTCCCATCACACGTCCGCCAAAACCAATGACTTTATTGTGCACGTCCATGATCGGAAACATTGCCCGGTTCCAGAACTTATCATATCCGCCACGCTTTTCGTTGATGGACACCAGACCGGATTCCTTCAGTATCTCATCTTCATAACCTTTTGATCTGAGATATCTGTAAAGATCATCACTGTACTGATCTGAATATCCAAGACCAAACTTCTTCATTGTCTCATCCGAAAGCTCTCTCTTTTTAAAATAAGCGAGTGCATTCTTACCTCTGTCATTCCGAAGCAGCATATAGAAATATCTCGCTGCTTCTTTATTGATATCTAACAGCCTCTGCTTTTTATCTGCTTCTCTTTTCTGTTCCTTTGTATACTCCTGCTTTGGCAATGCCACTCCCACACGATCTGCAAGTGCTTCCATTGCCTCGCTGAATGTGAAATTTTCATACTGCATCATGAATGTGAAAACATTTCCTCCTGCTCCACATCCAAAGCAATAATACATCTGTTTGTTAGGAGAAACCGAAAAGGATCCCGTTTTCTCGTTATGAAAAGGACACAGTCCAAAATATGTACTTCCTTTTTTGGTCAGATGTACATACTGACCGATCACATCTACAATATCATTACGTGACCGTACCTCTTCAATTATGTCATCTGAAAAATACGGCATACTGATGCCTTCCTTTCTTCTCTTACTTTAGTAGCCATCTACTTTCCAGGCCTGCTCACGCCGCAGGCTTCTCCTGCCTTAGTAGCCGTCTACTTTCCAGGCCTGCGGCAGGAAGTATTCACTGAATTTTGTGATGGCGTACTGGTCTGTCATGCCGGCAATATAATCGCATACTACGCGTTCTTTCTTCTCACCTGCATCTAACATAGCAAGGAACTTGCCTGGCAGAAGCTCTATATGATCGATATAATAACCATACAGCTGGCGGATCATCTCTTTTGCCTTTTTTTCTTCTCCTTTTGCCACAGGATTTGTATAAACATGTTCAAACATGAACCGTCTTAAATCAAACATGGCATCATGGATCTCTTCTGACATCCGGATATCATCTTTTTGCATGCTGTTCATGATCACATTATGTATCAGCGTGTTAAGCCTCTGCTTCGTCGTAAAACCCAATGTTTTACGTAATTCCAGCGGAATGTCTTCCTCCGTGAGAATCTCTGCACGGATCGCATCGTCCACATCGTGATATACATATGCAATTTTGTCGGACAGCCTTACTACTTTTCCTTCTAATGTATGTGGCATTGATTTGGACTGATGGTTTAAAATTCCATCCCTCACTTCCCATGTGAGATTCAATCCTCTGCCATGCTTCTCCAGCTTCTCAACAATACGTACGCTCTGCTCGTTATGCCGGAATCCATCTTCACAGATACTGTTAAGTACCTGCTCACCGGCATGCCCAAAAGGCGTATGTCCCAGATCATGTCCCAATGCGATCGCTTCAACAAGATCTTCATTCAATCTCAACGCTTTTGCGATCGTTCTTGCATTCTGTGACACTTCCAGTGTATGCGAAAGTCTTGTTCGATAATGGTCTCCCATCGGTGTCAGAAACACCTGTGTCTTATTCTTCAGCCTTCGAAAAGCCTTACAATGCAAAATCCGATCTCTGTCTCTTTGAAAAACAGGTCGGACATCACACGGTTCTTCCGGTATATTCCGTCCTTTTGTATTCACGCTTAAGGTTGCAAAAGGACTTAAAGTTTCGCGTTCCATTTTCTCAAGCTCTTCCCGTATCGTCATATACAAGCACCTCCAGCCTGTCAGGATATCACTTTCTCTCCCGGAAAATCATATTCTCACGCCCGGAATTATGTAATTCCAGGCGGTATATACAAAACAGCAACATGCCTACAATGTTATAATTCGGCAAAGTTTTTGGATTTCCTTTATTTTTTTAAGGAATTTACAAAAAAAGTTGTTTTAGGGTCCCTTTTTGGCTTACTTTATGACATTCAGTGCATCCATGATCGTTGATACCCCGATGAGCTTTATGCCTTTCACATCCGGCATTGCCCTCCGGCATACTTCCGGCAAAATACACACTTCAAATCCAAGCTTTTTTGCTTCCTGCACACGTTGTTCTGCCATACTGACTGCACGGACTTCTCCGCTTAATCCAACCTCACCAAAACAGATCGTCTTCTCATCGATCGGACGGTCCTTATAACTTGAGATCAGTGCCAGTACGATTCCAAGATCGATCGCCGGTTCATTCATCCGGATCCCACCTGCGATATTTACATATGCGTCGCATTCCCCAAGCTTAAGACCAAGCCGCTTCTCCAATACTGCCATTAAGAGATTTACTCTGTTAAAATCTGTTCCGGCTGCCGTTCTCCTTGGAATACCAAAATTACTGTGACAGACAAGAGCCTGAACCTCCAGCAGGATCGGTCTGGTTCCTTCCATGGAACATGCCACAACAGAACCTGACGCTCCTTCCGGTTTTCCGCTCAGCATATATTCTGATGGATTCTCCACTTCCTCCAGTCCGCTCTGGCGCATTTCAAAAACTCCGATCTCATTGGTAGATCCGAAACGATTCTTCACCCCACGCAAAATACGATAAGCCGCATGCCTGTCACCTTCAAAGTATAATACCGTATCAACCATATGCTCCAACACTCTTGGTCCTGCCACTACGCCTTCTTTTGTCACGTGTCCGACAATAAAAACTGAAATTCCCATTCCTTTTGCGATCTGCATGAGAACTCCTGTAGATTCCCTTACCTGTGATACGCTTCCCGGTGCAGAGGAAACTTCCTCGTTGAACATTGTCTGAATGGAATCGATCACCACGATCTGAGGCTTTTCCCTGTCTATCACCGCTTTGATCGTATCAAGATTTGTTTCACACAAAAGCTTCAGGCTGTCGGTAAAGCTTCCGATACGTTCCGCGCGGATTTTGATCTGCTGAAGTGATTCTTCACCTGAAATATACAGTACTTTTACCTTCTGTTCTGAAAGATTCCTGCATACCTGAAGCAGAAGTGTGGATTTCCCGATTCCGGGATCACCACCCACAAGAACCATCGATCCCTGTACAATGCCGCCACCTAATACCCGGTCAAGTTCTTTCATTCCGGTTGAAACTCTTTTATCATATGTCATCTCTATCTGAGAGAGAGGTAATACTTTTGCCTCTGCCACACTTTCTTTCTTCTTTGAAAGTGTTCCTGCACTTTTCTTATCGATCACTTCTTCTACAAACGTATTCCATTCCCTGCATCCCGGACATTGTCCCATCCATTTTGAGGACTCATATCCGCAATTCTGGCAGAAAAAAATACTTGTCTTACCTTTTGCCATAAAAACTCCTACTACATAAGAAAAAGGAGCTGTCTGTCTGACAACTCCTTCATGATCTTAGGTACAATAAATCTGTCTTCTGCAGAACTGACGCAGTCATCTGCAGAATCGTGTACTAGCATTTGTGAATTGCAACTGCAACCGGTTTATCACCAAGTTCAACACTGATGTTTAACTTGCTGCCAAGATTCGTCTTCATCCTGCCAGCACTCACACCATCAATCGTAATCTCGTACTCTGTTGCCTCTTCTAACTCCAGAGTGATCTGTGCATCTTCCGGTCCTTCAACATCGAAAGACATTCCGTCATCCGCTGTATTCAGATGAGATACAGCTGTACCAGGTACAGATTCGTATACAAACATTCCGTTGCACTCTAACTTTGTGATATCTTTATATGTTTTTACTTTATAAATATTTCCCTGATGTTCAAAATTATCCAGTTTTGCTTTTGCTCCCAGACTGTAATCTCCAAAGCTGATGGTTCCATCTGCTTCTGAACGAATTAATTCACTAACAACGCTCATTTTATCCTCCTGTGATACAGCATATCTATCGCTGTTTCGAAAAAATTTTGTAAAATTATTATAGCTTAATTCCTGTAGGATTGCCAGTATCTTTCGACATTTTTAAGGATTTTTTTATATTTGATTTTCACATTTGCATCCTAGCATTCTGTTTCAAATGTAATCTCATTTTTCTTTGTCGTCACGATCACTTTGCTGCCCTTTTTCACCTTGCCATCCAAGATTTCTTCTGCAAGCTTATCCTCAATCTCATTCTGGATCTTTCTTCGCAGCGGTCTTGCACCGTATTTCGGCTGGTATGCCTTCTCTACGATATAATTCTTCACACTGTCCCTTACAATCAGTGTAATACCCATCTGCTTTTTGCAACGATCTGTCAGATCTTTTAACATCAGTGTCACAATCTGCTTCATATCTGTTTTGTTCAGCGAACGGAATACAATTGTTTCATCAATTCTGTTTAAAAACTCCGGCCTGAAGATTCTTCGGACCTCTTCCATCACACTGTTTTTCATTCTCTCGTAGTTCTGCTTCTCATCATCCTGTGACAAAAAGCCAAGCTTTTTCGGTTCTACGATAGACTGCGCACCTGCATTGGATGTCATGATAATGATCGTATTCTTGAAATCTACCTTGCGTCCCTGTGAATCTGTAACATGTCCGTCATCTAATACCTGAAGCAATATATTAAATACATCCGGATGTGCCTTTTCGATTTCATCAAATAAAACAACAGAGTACGGATTTCTGCGGACTTTTTCACTGAGCTGACCTCCATCTTCATGTCCGACATATCCAGGTGGTGATCCGATCATCTTAGATACACTGTGTTTCTCCATATATTCTGACATGTCAACACGGATCATCGCCTGTTCATTTCCAAAAACAGCTTCAGCCAGAGCTTTGGAAATCTCTGTTTTACCAACTCCGGTAGGTCCTAAGAAAAGGAAAGAGCCGATCGGCCTTCCCGGATCTTTAAGCCCGACACGTCCACGTCTTACTGCCTTCGCTACCGCTGTAACAGCTTCTTCCTGTCCGACAACACGCTTATGCAGCGTTGCCTCTAACTTCTTTAATCTGGCAGCTTCACCCTCTGCAAGCTTTTTCACCGGAATCTTTGTCCAGCCTGCCACGATATCCGCAACTGCGTCTTCATCCACTGTGAGGTTTTTCTTTGTGATCTCTCTCTTTGCCTTTGCATTTTGTTTTTCCAACTGTTTTTCGAGAGCTTCCCTGTCCTCTTTGCATTTTCTTGCAAGCTCAATATCTGATGCACTTAATGCATCTTCCAGCTCATTTTCCTTTTCGATGATTTCATTCTTCAGACCTGCCAGTTCACTGGAATAATTGCTCACCCCGAAACGGACTTTCGCGGCTGCCTCATCCATAAGGTCAATTGCCTTGTCCGGAAGAAATCTGTCATTAATATATCTCGCAGAAAGCCTTACACATGCTTCCAGCGCTTCATCTGAGATTTTTACATGATGATGGGCTTCGTATTTGCCCCGGAGTCCTTTTAAGATCTCTACGGCTGCATCCTCCGTTGGCTCCTCGACTGTAACAGGCTGGAAACGTCGTTCCAGAGCTGCATCCTTCTCTATATATTTCCGGTATTCTGCGATTGTGGTAGCACCGAGGATCTGGACTTCACCCCTTGCAAGTGCCGGTTTTAAAATATTAGATGCATCGATGGCTCCTTCTGCTCCGCCTGCACCGATGATCGTATGAAGTTCATCAATAAATAACAGGACATTTCCTGCTTTTGACACTTCCCGGATCACTTTTTTAATGCGTTCCTCAAACTCACCGCGGTATTTGGAGCCTGCCACCATGCCTGACATATCAAGGGACACTACTCTTTTTCCAAGAACAGAGTCCGGTACCAGTCCGGACACGATACGTTCTGCGATTCCCTCTGCGATCGCGGTTTTTCCAACCCCCGGCTCTCCGATCAGGCATGGATTATTCTTCGTTCTTCTGCTTAAAATCTGGATGACTCTCTGTATCTCGTGCTCCCGTCCTATTACCGGGTCTAATTCTCCATTCTCTGCCATCTCTGTCAGATCTCTGGAATACTGATCAAGAGTAGGTGTTCCTTCATTTGTTTTTTTCTTTCCTACACGTCCGTTCTGAAATTCATCTCTATAAAGAGTTACATCCTCGCCCATCGCAACAAGTGTATCTGCAAATACTTTCTGGAAATTTACTGAAAGTGTATTCAGTAATCTGGATGCAACACAATCCGGCTCTTTTATGATCGCGATCAGAAGATGCTCTGTTCCGATCTCATCAGCATGGAAACGTTCAGCTTCTTTTGATGCACTTTCAAGTACCGCTTCTGCTCTCGGAGAATATCCATCCCGTTCTGCAACTTCCACACCACCTGCCGGTGCGATCAATTCTTCGATCAGTTCTTTGATTTTATCTAATTCCACACCATTATCATTCAGTACCAGTGCCGCTGTTCCTGTTCCTTCCTTCAGAAGTCCAAGCAGGATGTGCTCTGTTCCAATATAAGTATGGTGCAGCGACTTCGACATTCTTACGGCAAGATCAATTGCCTTTTTTGCTTTTACAGTATATGGTAATCGCATATTGCCTTTGCCTCTCTTTCCTTCTTAATTCTATAAAAAAACTCTTTTTACCATATCTTCGTTAAATACGACCTGTTTTACATGATCAACTTCAATCTGGTAAAGTGCATTTGCTGCCAAATGCTCTGCTGCCTGCTCAAGATCACGGATTCCGGATGTATCTTTGTACAATTCGATCAGGGCATCTAATCCTTCGTCTGTTAATATAAGCTCTCCCTGCTGCAATCCGATACGCTTTAGCACTTTTGGAAGTGCAAATCTTGAGAAAATAATCTTCTTTTCTTCCAGTGTGTAATCTGGAATATCTATCACGGCAAAGCGTGACATAAGCGGTGCACTGATATCCTCTTTTACATTTGCTGTTGCGATCGGATATACTCCGCCTGTCGGGATCATACATTCCATATAATTATCAGTAAATCCATGATTGTCCAGTAAAGTCAAAAGAACATCTGCCGGATTGCCATTTCCTTTTCCGGAAGCTGCCTTATCCAGCTCATTGATAATAAATACAAGATTCGACTCTCCTGCCATGGAAAAAGCTTCCATAATAATTCCCGGTTTGGCGTTTCCATAAATTCTGGAACTTCCGGTAAGCTGTTCTGGATCGTTGATAGAACTCATATCCAGTGTTGTCCATGGAAGTTTTAAAATTCTTGCAACTGCGTAAGCAATCTGGGATTTTCCGGTTCCTGCCGGTCCGATCAGTAAAAGTCCATAAGCCGGCAGTGTATGGGTACGGTTAATCTGGATAATTGTCTCCATGATACGTTGTTTCACTTTCTCCATGCCATACAGTTCTTCATCCAGTATCCTGCGGGCTTCCACCGGATCGATTGCCTCAAAGTAATTGTTCTTCCACTGTATATTCATCATATCGGAAAGTGCCCTCTGTGCATGTCTCCGTTCCTCGGCAGACACTTCACTGGAACGTGCCACTGCAAGATTTCTTCTTGCCCATAGCCTGATATTGTCCGGCATCGTTCTCCCTGCACAATTCAGAAAATCAGAAATACTCTGGATGCTTGTAAGCTTCATGCTGTCACCGCTTTCATCCGGTTCTTCCTCTTTCTCATCCTGTTCTGCGGCACTGCTTGAAAGAAGACGCTCTATCACAAACTGTAAAAATCCATCTGCTGCTGAAAGCTTTGCTCCTCCGTTCGCAGTCTCACGGATTTTATAAACTGCATAACCATCCTCTGTGTTCTCACCGGACAAAACCACGCTGATGCGGTTCTCACCAAGCCATCCGATCAGGTTCACAAAACGGGCATCCACACGCAGAATGCTGCTTCGGAACATCTCCTCTTTTTCCTTAAACTCAAATGCTGTCCACTGATTCTGATTGGTAAATGTTCCGAGTGAATGATGATCCCAATGTCTCTTGCTATTATCAAGAACCAAAATCGGATCCTTCGGACTTTTTCTCTGGCTATCCGAATAAAATACTGTATAAGTACATGTAAATGCCTCTTTCTCTGCCGGGGCACTGCTGAAGTCAAAAACGGGCATACGATTCTCCTCTTTCTTTTCAAAATATTTCTTTCTATTTCTTAAATTATAAAACCACAATTTTTTAAAATTTACAATGCAAAACCTGAAATTGATTCCTCTCTTTACTAAATTCTCTTTTTTCGCTACAATAAGGATGTTATAAATGGTTTTGTATCAAAAGATCTGACCATTATTTTATTGAACAGGAAAGGAACCAATTATTATGTCAAATCCAATCGTTACAATTGAAATGGAAAACGGCGATATCATGAAAGCTGAGCTTTATCCTGAAATCGCACCAAATACCGTAAACAACTTTATCAGTCTTGTCAAAAAAGGCTTTTATGACGGAGTGATCTTCCATCGTGTCATCAACGGATTCATGATCCAGGGCGGCGATCCTGACGGAACAGGAATGGGTGGTCCTGGCTATTCGATCAAAGGAGAATTCTCCCAGAACGGATTCAAAAATGATTTAACACATACAGAAGGTGTGTTATCTATGGCGAGAACTATGATCCCTGATTCTGCAGGCTCCCAGTTCTTTATTATGCATAAAAACTCTCCTCATTTGAATGGTGCTTATGCTGCATTTGGTAAAGTGATCGAGGGTATGGACATCGTCAATAAAATTGCTGAGACAACAACTGACTACTCTGACCGTCCATTACAGCCACAGGTTATGAAAACTGTTACTGTCGAGACTTTCGGTGTTGATTATCCGGAACCTGAAAAATGCTAATACCCATCATCTGCCGGCCGTGACACAGCTCACTGCCGGCATGATTTTCCTCTTTCTTATTCTTACAGCAACTTCATAATCTTTTCAAAAAACAACTCTGTTTTTTATCATAGCATACTTTTTCATATACATACAAAAATATATTTTAAATATTTTCTCTCTTCTTTCGGATCTATCACATTTACAATGCTTAAACTGTATATATCGGATGCCGGTTTCAATCCTTCCTCTCTTATATAAGAAGCAATCTGTCTGTACATCTGCCGGATATCTCCGTCATTTTCCGTACAGACCGCAACGATTGCATCTGTTTCCGGTATTTCTATTACATCCGGCAGGCTTTTTTCTTCTGCAAAGCTAAATACATTTTTGTAAGTATATCTTTCCTGCATAAAATCCTGCCATCCGATAGATGCCCCCATTGGAAAAGACTGGATTCCCGGATAGTCGCATTCCATGAGATGTCGTCTGACGTCCTCTGATATTTCAACGGAAGATGTTGCCGGATGTGATTCGATTCCTGTCTGTTTCAGATACATTTTTTCTGAAAAATGGCATCTGACAGGCTTTCCCACATCATTTGCCCGAATCTGCTTTAATAGCTTTCTTGTGCTTGTGATCACGCCAATTTTTCTGTCCAGCTCCAGGCGCATACGTAAAAGTGCATCATATTGTTTTTCAACAAATTCATCAAACCGCACTTTATCACCGGCAAGCAAATATTCTTTTATATCAGCAACAGAACAGTCCAGGTCACGAAATGTTTTAATAAAATAGTAAGAGCTGATCTGGGCATGACTATAATAATGATATCCATTCCATTCATTTTTATAAGGGACTAAAATACCCTGTTTCTCATAATATCGAAGCGTATCCCTTGTTGTCTGGCATATTTTTGCAAACTCTCCGGCTAAGATACAATATTCTTTCTTCTCCATATTTCCTTCTTTCTAAAAACATTCTTGACATGGGTGTTACACCCAGCTTTATTCTAGCACATAAATGAATTTTTAACGAGGAGATTTTATCATGAATATTATCAAAAAAATATACTGCCGGACTTTTCAACAGTGTTTTCATATTGCAATCCCATTTTTGCCATACCATGAGCCTAAACTGATCGATGGTTTTTCCGGTATACCGGACATTTTAAAGAAGCATCACATCAAACGCATTCTGCTCGTCACCGATTCCGGTGTTTATGGTCTCGGACTTACAAAACCTTTGGAAAATCTGTTGCAGAAACATGGTATTTTTGTTAGTTTATATACAGACACTGTTGCGAATCCTACTTCCGATAATGTGGAGGCCGGACGCACACAATATTTAAAAGATCATTGTGAAGCACTGCTTGCATTCGGCGGTGGTTCTTCCATGGATTGTGCCAAGGGAATCGGTGCCAGACTTGCCCGTCCACATAAATCACTCTCTGAAATGGAAGGAATTCTCCGTGTTATGCATAAGCTTCCTCTTCTGATCGCAATTCCGACAACAGCAGGCACCGGTAGTGAGACAACCTTAGCCGCTGTTATCACTGACTCCGAAACACATCATAAGTATGCGATCAATGACTTTTTCCTGATCCCGGATTATGCTGTTTTAGAACCTCAGATCACCGTTGGTCTTCCACCACAGCTTACCGCTACTACCGGGATGGACGCTTTAACACACGCAGTAGAAGCATATATCGGTCAATCCACGACAAAACAGACCCGCAAGGCATCTATTGAAGCTGTCCGGCTTATTTTCGATAATCTGCCGATAGCTTACGCAGATGGAGGCAATCTTACTGCAAGAGCAAATATGCTCCGTGCTTCTTATCTTGCCGGAACTGCTTTTACAAAAAGCTATGTCGGATATGTCCATGCGGTTGCCCACAGTCTTGGCGGATGTTATGGCATTGCCCACGGACTTGCCAACTCAGTGCTTCTTCCTATCGTATTAAGAGCATATGGTTCTTCTGCCCACAAAAAACTGGCAGAACTGTCGCGTGCAGCTGGTATCTCTGATCATCCCACAGACAGCAAAGCTGCGGAAGAATTCATCTGTCATATTGAAGAACTGAATACCTCCATGAATATTCCAAAAACACTTTCCGGCATCTGTGATAAGGATATCCCTATGCTTGCAGCCTATGCTGACCATGAGGCTAACCCTCTTTATCCGGTTCCATCCCTCTGGGACAGAAAGGAGCTGGAGCAAATTTACTATCTTGTACAGGGACAGACATATCCTGTGCAGGAATACACTGAAAGGATTTTATTATGACTGAACAGGACATCCAGATTATTTTAAAAGAACAGCATGACTTTTTTGCCACCGGGAAAACTATCCCTGTTGAATTCCGTATGGAACAGCTGGCAAAACTGAAACATTCCCTTATCTCTCATGAAGAAGACTTAAACACCGCTCTGAAAAAGGATCTCGGCAAGAGCCAGATGGAAAGTTATATGTGTGAAGTAGGACTCACCTTATCAGAGCTGACCTGGATGATGAAGCATGTTAAAAAACTCGCAAAAGAAAAAACAGTCCATACCCCGATCGCACAGTTTGCAGCAAGAAGTTTCCGTTCGCCTTCCCCATATGGTAATGTACTTATCATGAGTCCATGGAACTATCCGGTACTCCTTACTCTTGATCCACTGATCGATGCGATCGCTGCAGGTAATACTGCAATTGTAAAGCCAAGTGCCTATGCGCCTTACACCTGTGAAGTTTTAAAACAGATCATAGAAGAATGTTATCCAAGAAATTATGTTGCTGTGATCACCGGAGGACGTTTGGAAAATCAGGCTCTGTTACAACAGCATTTTGATATGATTTTCTTTACAGGCGGAAAAACCGTAGGCCGTGAAGTACTGCTTCATGCAGCAGAATATCTGACTCCTGTTACTCTTGAGCTCGGTGGAAAAAGTCCTTGTATTGTAGATAAAACTGCCAACATAAAGCTTGCTGCCAGACGTATTGTATTCGGAAAATACCTAAACTGCGGACAGACCTGTGTTGCCCCGGATTACCTGCTCTGTGACCGTTCCGTACGTGACGAACTGATCACTGCGATCCTTTCTGAAATTGAAAAACAATTCGGGAAAAATCCATTAGACAATGAAAACTACGGAAAAATCATCAACGAAAAACACTTTGACCGTATCCTCGGTCTTATTAATCGTGACAAGCTCGTATTTGGTGGAGAATCTGACAGAAATACACTCCGCATTTCGCCAACTGTCATGAATAATATCACCTGGGAAGATGCTGTTATGGGTGAAGAGATCTTTGGTCCACTCCTTCCGATTCTTACTTTTGAATCACTTGATGATGCGATCCGCACAGTAGAATCACATCCTCATCCGCTGGCTTTATATTTCTTCAGTGAAGATCGTGCCGCACAGAAAAAAGTATTAGATCTCTGCCACTTTGGCGGAGGATGTATCAATGATACGATCATCCACCTTGCAACAAGTGCAATGCCTTTCGGCGGTGTAGGGGAAAGCGGTATGGGCGGCTATCACGGAAAAGCCGGATTTGAAACATTCAGCCATTACAGAAGTATCGTTGACAAGAAAACCTTTATGGATCTTCCAATCCGCTACCAGAAATATACGCATCTCAAAGAAAAAATGCTGCGCATGTTTTTAAAATAATTCTAACTGTCCAGTCCTCACAGTTACATATAATTTACGAAAACTCTTATCAAAAAGACAAACCGGACACTGCTGTCAGATTCACAGCAATGTCCGGTATTTTCATTAAAGATAATTATTCTGCGATTGCAGCTTCCAAAGCCACCTTCATCATATTGGTAAATGCATTCTGGCGTTCTTCTGCTGTTGTTACTTCATGAGTAACAAGTGAATCGGAAATAGTAAGAATACATGCTGCATTCCTGCCTAATACTTTCGCATTGTGGAACAATGCAAAACTTTCCATCTCAACACATAAGCAATCCTTTTCGTTACGATAATATTCGTATCCCGGTCTTCCCTCTTCATAATAGAAAACATCTCCGGAATGGATTCTTCCAACATGAAGTGGAAGTTCCAGTTTCTCTGCTGCCTTCTCAATCTTTTCATTCAGTTCCCTGCCCGGATACTGAACTTCATCGGTATCACCGCTCTGAACTTCTGCATAATTGGACTCACTGAAACAACTGTCTGCGAGTACAAGATCATATACCTTAAGATCCTTATCATATGCACCTGCTGAACCGATACGGATAATGTTTTCAACATCATAAAACTTAAAAAGTTCATAAGAATAAATTCCGATGGATGGCATTCCCATTCCACTAGCCATAACCGAAACCGGTTTTCCGTGGTATGTTCCTGTATAAGCATATACATTACGAACAGTATTTACAAGCTTTGCGTCCTCCAGGAAATGTTCTGCTACAAACTTTGCACGAAGCGGATCACCTGGCATTAATACACTTTTTGCGATCTGACCTTTTTCTGCTTCATTATGTGGTGTTGACATAAAAATCCCTCCTTTTTCTTTGTAATTAACAACGGAACTGTATGCAGCCAACCCGTATACAGTTCCGTATAAAATCACTTGTTCTGTTATTAGTGTAACATAATTTATGAATTACAACAACCCGGTTTTCTAAATCACTTTAAACTCAAGCCATTTTCCCTGCAAGAATCTCCATGTGAATACGCCTGCTCTGAATATCCAGTCAAGTACCATAGCGATCCATACTCCTATGGCTCCCCATCCAAAGCCGATCGCAAAGAAAACACTGAACAAAATTCGAAACATAAACATTGAAAAAACGGACACAACCATGCAGAATTTCACATCACCGGAAGCCCTTAATGCATTCGGCATTGTAAATGCAGTCGGCCATAATAACATCGCCATTCCATCATGTATCATCACTAAAATATATGCATATCTATAGGATTCTGCAGATAACGAATATAATTTCAAAAGCCATGGTAACGATATAAGAATCAGCGAATTTACCGTAATTGTGATCAGATATGTTATTTTCCACAATTTCTTTGTATAATAAATTGCCTGTTCTTTGTCCCCTGCACCCATGCATTGTCCAATGACTGTGATCATTGCAAGATTCATCGCCTGCCCTGCAATACATCCCATGGAATCAAGACTGTTTGCAACGGCATTTGCTGCGATCTGTGTTGTTCCGAATAATGCAATGATACTGACTACGATCACTCTTCCAAACTGAAAAAGACCATTTTCTATTCCACTCGGAATTGCAATGTGCAGGATTCTTAACACCATGCCCTTTTCCCATGAACCTATCTTTTTTATGGATATTTGTACTTCATTCTCCTTACGGGTTACTAAAAACAATAATAAAAATGCACCAAAAACCCTGGAAATAAAAGTAGACAGTGCATCACCGGCTACTCCCATTGACAGTCCGAAAATAAAAATGGCATTTCCCACGATATTCATCAGATTCATCACAAAAGAAATCTTCATTGAAATCTTTGCATTTCCCATAGACCGAAAGATCGCCGCACAGGCATTAAAAACTGCCAAAAACGGGTAAGACCATGCACTTATCATAAAATATGTACTGGCACTTTTCATAACATCCGCCTCAATGGAACCAAATAATAATTGCAAGATCCACCGGTTTCCAACCATTGACATCACCATTAAACATGCTGAAATTGCAATCGCAACTGTGATAAGCTGTGTCGCTGCCTTTGACGCATTGATTTTATCCTTGCAGCCAAGATACTGTGATATAACGACTGCTCCACCTGTAGCAATTGCAGCAAAAATATTGATCAGCAGGTTGTTTATCATATCTACAAGGGATACTCCGGAAACAGCTGCTTCTCCGGCATACGATATCATGATCGTATCTGTCATGCCTACGGTTATAACAAGAATCTGTTCTATAATCAGTGGATATATCAACCGCCTGATCTGTTCCCTGGAAAACATCGTACCTTTTATTGAGTTGTTATATTTTTCACAAATACCATATTTCATCAATTTACTTATCCTCGATCATTTTAAAAAAGAATCTCGCCTGCGAGATTCTCCGCCTGCGGCGGGTCGCAATATGCGACATATTTCTTATCCGCCGCAGTGCGATCCTCGCGGAGCGTTTTTTTGTAATGGAAACGAAGTTTCCTATTACAAAGTTCGACTAAATAATAGCACCATTCAAATTGATGTTCAATGACAATTTTCCTGTAACTTAAATCATCTCTTTATCTTTTTATATCAAAATTCATATTCATAATATTTTTTATTGCTTCGGCATCATCTGTGATATTTGCATCGCCTCTTATTGTATGCTTTATTGCACTGCTTGCCACAGCAAAATTAATCAGATCCATCGGTTCATACTGATTCATCACCGCGTAGATCAAACCGGAAGCAAATGCGTCACCCCCTCCGACTCTGTCTAATATATCGAAGGTAAACATTTTACTCTCATAAGTTTTTCCATCATACCATAAGTATGCTTTCAAACTGTTTTCGCTTCCGCTTTGAGCATAACGAACATGACGAGCCATAAGGGTAATATTAGGATATTGAATGGCAAAATATGAAAAAATCTCGTCTTGCTGTTCGCAGCTCAAATGAAGCGGGATCCCATCTTTTACATCCCCTTTTTGTGGATTTAAAGGATCTTTATACAAATGATAAGGTTCGATTCCTATCAACACATTTATGTATGGCAAACATTGTGTGCAGAAGTCTCTTGCCTCTTCCCATGACCATAATGTACTTCGAAAGTTTCCATCGAAACTAACTGTTATACCAAGCTCTTTTGCAGCTTTTAGTGAATCCATTATAAGTTCACGGCAATTTGCTGCCAGAGCCGGTGTAATACCACTTAAGTGCAACCATGTATAGCCAGACAGTAAAGCTTTCAAATCAACTTTTGAAAAATCATATTCAGTAATTGCACTGTGCTTTCTATCATAAATCGCCTTGCTTGGACGGATTCCATATCCGGCTTCAAGATAATAACTTCCTAACCTGTGCGTCGGAGTCTCTTCCGGTGTTGAAAAAATTACCGGTTCACAATTCACATCATTCGCACGAAGCATTCTGACTGCACTTTTTCCGATGCTGTTATCCGGAACGACTGAGAAAAAGGCAGCGTCGATTCCAAGATTTGCAAGTGCTACAGCAATATTTGCCTCTGCACCACCATAATTTGCTTCAAATGTATGAGTCATTCTGATCTTTTCATAATTTGGCGGGGTCAGTCGAAGCATGATCTCACCCATCGTAATAAATCTGTGTTTCATACGCTACCTCCTGTCATTCCTTTCATTATCCTCGAATACTTTTTGCAAGCTCTGCAGCTTCTTTTGTCATTCTGGCGATTTTATCAAATTCACCTGCTTTGATCATATCACCTTTCACCATCCAGCTTCCTCCGCAACAAATAATTTTGTCACAGCTTAAATAGTCTTTGAGATTATTTACACTCACTCCACCGGTTGGCATAAATTTAAGCATTGTATAAGGAGCGGATAATGCTTTAATCGTTGATACTCCGCCAAACTGCTCTGCAGGGAAGAATTTCACAACCTCTAAGCCTTTCTTTACTGCCTGTGCTGCCTCTGATGGAGAAATGATTCCCGGTAAAACCGGTATCTCTTTTTCAATACAATAATCCACGATTTCAGGATCAAAACCAGGACTTACAATAAACTTCGCTCCGGCACCTACTGCTTTGTCAACCTGCTCGATCGTAAGAACCGTTCCTGCTCCTACCAACATATCCGGATATTTTTCAGACATAATTTTAATGGATTCTTCCGCTGCTTTCGTTCTGAATGTAACTTCTGCACAAGGAAGTCCGCCTTCAACCAAAGCATCTGCAAGTTTTTCAGCATCTTTTGCATCTTCAAGTACTACAACCGGTACAACAAGCATTTTTCCTAATTCTTCAATAATTGTATTCATAAAATTTGCCTCTCTTCACTATAATTAGTTCATGTAAGCACCTTTCATTGAGCTTACTGCATGCTGAGCATATAATTTCAGAAGACCTTTCTTGTATTTACTCTCAAAACCTTTCCAATTGGCCTTTCTTTGCTCTAAAACTGCCTCTATCTCTTCCGGTGTTTTTCTCTCTCCATGGATACCGACAATCGAAATCTTTCTATTATCAACATCAATTTCAATCAGATCACCTTCTTCAACGAACGCGATCGGGCCACCTGCAGCTGCTTCCGGTGATACATGTCCGATAACCGGTCCTCTTGATGCTCCTGAAAATCTTCCATCTGTAATAAGTGCAACACTGGATGCAAGCTTTGGATCAGCACAGATTGCTTCTCCTGTATAGAACATCTCCGGCATTCCGCTTCCTCTAGGTCCTTCATATCGAATGAAGATGGCATCTCCCGGTTTTACCTTCCCGTGAAGAACCGCATCGATGCATTCTTCTTCACTGTCAAACGGTCTTGCATGAAGAACTGCTTTGAACATATTTTTCGGGCACGCTGTATGTTTGATCACACAGCCTTCCGGTGCGAGATTCCCTTTTAAAATTGCAATACTTCCGCCTGTTCCTTTTGCGTTTTCAAAAGAGTGAATGATCTCTTCTCTGTCGATGTCTCTTCCGAACAATTTTGATTTTTCACGGAGTATCTCATCACAATGATCATAAAAACCATTTTTCTTAAGTTCTTCCAGGTTTTCTCCCAGAGTCTTTCCGGTAACAGTCATTACATCAAGATGAAGCATGCTCTTTATTTCTTCCATTACACGTGGAACACCACCTGCATAATAGAAATACTGTGCCGGCCAGTCTCCTGATGGGCGGATATTTAACAGATAATGTGCACCTCTATGTAAACGGTCAAAAGTCTCTGCGTCGATTTCAAATCCGAATTCGTGAGCGATCGCCGGGATATGCATAGTCGCATTTGTGGAACCTGATATTGCGGCATGAACCATGATCGCATTTTCAAAGCTCTCCTTTGTCACGATGTCTGATGCTTTTATTCCTTTTGAAATCAAATCCATTAACTGTTTTCCGGCATTATATGCAGCTTCTTTTAACTCCGGTGCTGTCGATGGCATTAATGCTGTTCCAGGAAGCATAAGTCCGAGTGCTTCTGCCATGATCTGCATAGTTGACGCAGTTCCCATAAATGAGCAGGCTCCGCAGCTTGGACATGCATGCTGTTTATAATAATCAAGCTGTTCATTTGGGATAACTCCTGTCTTTTCCCATGCATCAAACTTTCCGATCTGTTCTAATGTCAGTAATTCATTAATCTTGCAGGCCGGATCATCAACAATATATTTTTTCGGTAATTCATGTGCTTCCATAACTCCACCGGCAACAACGATCGCACTCATATCCTTCAATCGTCCGATACTCATTAACATCGCCGGCATAGATTTGTCACAGCTTGCCACAAATACCCCACCATCAAATACGGTAGCGTTCGCCTGTGCCTCTACCAGATTTACAATTGCATCACGGTGTGGCAGAGAATAATTGATTCCATCATGCCCCTGTGCAATTCCATCACACATATCTGTTGCAAAATATCTTGCAGCTTTTCCACCATTTTCATCCACAGCTTTGACTGCTTCTTCCACAAAAATATTTAAATGTGCTGATCCCGGATGACTGTCTCCATATGAGCTTTCAACCATAACCTGAGGTTTTGATAAATCACATACTTTCCAACCCATTCCCATTCTCAGTGGATCCATCTCCGGTGCAAGTTTTCTTACTTCTTCACTTCTAAGCATAATTCTCTCTTCCTTTCCATTTCAAAATTCCTGAAAGTTACTATGAAACTATAAACCAAACAATGGTAGCTCCTGCCACGCCAACAAGTCCCACAATAGTTTCCATTGCTGTCCATGTTTTCAGATTTGTCTTTTCGTCAATCTCGAATAACGATTTGGAAAGCCAGAATCCGGAATCGTTTACATGGCTGAATGCGGTTCCGCCTGCTGCAATTGCAATTGTTATTGTTGCAAGCTGTAACTGTGAGAACCCGGAAACCATCGGCATGGAAGAAATAATTCCTGCTGCCATAGTCATCGATACGGTAGCTGAACCAACTGAAATCCTTACAACAGCTGCTACTAAAAATGCGACTAATACCATCGGTAATGGCAGGCTTCCTACAAGATTTCCGAACAGCTCACCAATTCCTGAATTCTGAAGAATAAACCGAAGCATTCCGCCTCCTGAAATCAGAAGGATAATATTTCCACATGAATGCAATGAATTGGTCATAATATTTGTAAGCTCTTTTACATTAAATCCTCCGCGTAATCCCAAAAATATCATTGCACAGATAGTAGAAAGTAAAAGTGCTATTACCGGAGTTCCCAGGAATTCCAATAAAGGCTGTGCCGGCTTCATAAACGGAATGATCGAGGATAACGTATTTAAAATAATAAGGAACAATGGAAGTAAAATAATGCATACAATAAGCCAGAAATTCGGTTTCTTATCTGTAGCTTTCTGCTCTGCTTCCTTCTCATTTTCCAAATAAGACTTTGGTACCGGACAAAATATCTTTCCGCCAACAAATCTGGCAAATACCGGTCCTGCTAAGATCATTGCCGGAATTCCGATCACAATTCCAAGCATAATCACATAACTTAATTCTACTCCGAGCATCTCTGCAACTAATACCGGTCCGGGTGTCGGTGGTACAAATGCATGTCCGATCGCAAGTCCTGCAAGTAATGGGATGGAATAATTAAATACAGATTTATTTGTTTTCCTTGCAATTCCAAATGCAACCGGAATTAAGATCAGCAGACCTGATTCAAAAAATACAGGCATTCCGACAATCAATCCTGTAATACCAAGTGCCCACGGTGCTTTTTTCTCTCCAAATACTTTCAGCAATGTATCTGCAATCACTTCCACACCACCGGACACTTGTAAAATGGCTCCAAACATTGATCCTAACCCAATCAGTATGGCAATCGTCTGGAGTGTATTTCCTACACCTTCTGCCAAAGTGTTCGTAATCATTGAAAATGGCATGCCCGATACTAAACCGATAATTAACGCCGAAGACATGATCGCAATAAATGGCTGTATTTTAAATTTAATGATCAAAAAAAGTAAAACCGCAAATCCTAATAATGCACCTATGATCAGTCTTTCTGGCGAAGCTTCAAAATTGTACATTCTCTTACCTCCTGTTTCAGTTCATCAACATGTTTCATATACATCAGACATCTTTCGTATCTAAGTTCAGTATATCTGCCTTTTTTTCACATATCAAGTTGTTTCAAATCTACATCTTTTTTCGATATATTGTATAAAAAAACCAGTCTTACTTGCAATGTAAGGCTGGTTTTTCGTGCATATTATTCAATTTTGAAGTTTTATCATTTTCAAGCTTGTCTGACAACTTTATTTCGTATTTGACATTTCGATCAGCGTCTGACGATTATAAGTAAGATGCATGATCATTGCACATTTTGCTCCCATGCCATCTCCCCTGATAATTGCTTCTGTAATTTTTCTGTGTGTTTCTATTGTTTCTTTCTGTAATTTTCGATTGGTCAGATTTGCAAAGGTTGTAATTGCTGTAAGGATAACCGGAATAAGGACTTCTACAACACGATTACCACTGCATTTGGCAATCGCTTCATGAAATTCCATATCTTTTTGAATGTGGTTTTTGCCTGCCATATATAACTGCTCTACCTCATCACATAATTCTTTAATCCGTTTCTTATCCTCTTCCGTAGCGTTCCTGCAGGCAGTTGCCGCCACCTCCGGTTCCAATAGGATTCTGACATCAAACAGTTCCATTGCAAGCCGGTACTTATCCTCAAACTGTGATAATCCTAATGGATCATCTACAGCTATTTCCTTGCTTTTTACAAAAGTTCCTGCTCCCCGCTTTACATCTAAAATTCCCTTGCTCACAAGGCTTTTTGTAGCCTCCCGTATCGTACTTCTTCCGACTCCGAACTTCTCTGCCAGTTTGTACTCGCTTGGGAGTTTCGAACCTATTTCAATCTGTTCCTGCTGGATAAACATCATCAGCTGGTCTTCGATCTGCGGAACCAGCAATTTCTGGTTTACCTTCTCATATTGATATGCCATAATATCCTCCACGCGATGTTGCTTCTCATATTTTATCATAACAAAAATTAGTTACTTCATAGCTTGTATCCTGTCATTCATTTTTTTTGCCTCCTGCTTATAATAACACATAAACAGAAACCAAATAACAAATGCTACAGTTACTTGGATAAAACCACATATGATTCCCTCACCAATTGATGCTGAACTTCCAATCCAACCAATAGAATATGCTACGATGGTATAAACTACTAAGCCTGTTCCCATATGGATAATCACACGAATCGGCATCGGTAAGGTATCTTTACGATACACGACACTTGGTATACCGAATCCTAGCCCAATTAAAACGCATCCAATAACCATTTTAGTAAATTGGTAATTTTCCAAACTAAAATTACCAGCATACCTTACATCGAATACTATGCCTGCAATACAGAATATTACCATAGCCATTCCAATACTAATTACAGTACTTCTGATTAAATCCTTACACAATTCCTTCATTAACACTGCACCTCCTTACAGTCCTAAGTATTTTTTAAATTCAGGAAGATATGTCCTGGAAACATTTTCTTTACACCCATTTTTAAGCCTCAATAGCAACGTTCCACTAAAGCTTGATTCTACGCTATCCATGTAAGATAGATTAATCAAGGCTGATTTTGATATTTGCATAAAAGAGTTTCCTAACTGTTCTTTGAGCTCATATAACCTTTTTCTCGAACGATAGCTATTTTTTTCTCCATATATAATTGTATCTCCGTGTTCAACACGGATCATGAAGATATCAGTTGGTTGAAGAACTATAATGTCCTCTTCATTTCTCAATGCAGTAATTGGAGTAGTTTTTGTGCTGAAGACATCCATTACTCGCTGTATTTCTTCTGTCATTTTATTTGTGTAAATTATTGCGTATGTTTCTATATGTTCAGATGAGATATCTACATTTATTTTCATCCTAAGACCTCCTTTCCTCTTATTGAGGTCATTATAACTTACTTCTAGAATCCTGTCATTTGATTGAACGTAAGTCGCAAAAAACTGCTAGTGAGTCGCAAGAAAACTGCCACTTATGGAATTTGAAGTTAGAACTTAGCTAAATCTAAACAAGAAAATAAGGCTTTCCGAGAGGCTCGTTATACCTTTTAACGATAGCCTTTCAGAAAGCCTTGTAATTACTACACTATATTTACTTGTTAAGGTTCACCTTTGGACAATAAACATACAGTCTCCACATGGCGCGATACGTCCTGATTGGTGTCAGTTTTCGGGAAGCGATCCAGACTAATGTGGACTGTAGCAAAATATCTCCGTTTGTTCACGGAAACATATCAACAAATTCTGTAACAAAAATTATTGACACAACTCGCTATCCATATCACAGTCTGAACCTCGCCCGTCCAAGGAAAAAGTTCAACTTTTTTATTCGTTTCTACTATTATAGTGATTCCAATATAAAAGTAAAATTTTGCAAGAAACCGCCCATCGTCTCAACCTTATCTGTTCTTCGTACAGAGAATAGGTCAACAGCTATTTTTCGCCCCGACTGATGGCTCAGCTTCCATGCACTCGACCTTGGAAAACTGAAAATTTTAATGGCACTGCTGCTACTTCTTCGCATTCTCTTCCAGTTCCAGCATGTACTTATCAAAATCAGACATAAATAATCTGTCCTGAATGACACGATATTTTTCAAATTCAGTTTCAG
>CAKQXQ010000010.1 GCA_934292805.1 uncultured Roseburia sp.
GCAGGGCTACAAGGATTCGAACCTTGAAATGACGGAGTCAGAGTCCGTTGCCTTACCGTTTGGCGATAGCCCTATGCTTTATCTTGTCGGCTTCGCGCCGTCAACAATAGCTATTATATATGGCACCAAAGAAAATGTCAAGCATTTTTTTGAAAGATTTTTAATTTTTTATCAATTATTGCATATAATACCTCGTCACCCCAGGAAATATCAACGTTTCCGTTGGTTGCCTCCACAACTTTTTTTTCAAATTCCTGCTGTTTTTCACTTGGTATCATAAGGATCAACTCTACTTTTTCTGTATAAACAGTATCTAAAATCGTAAATCCTTCTTTTGCGATCAGATACTGAAGCTTCCCTAATCCATTATAATCTGTTCCGATCGTCAGCTCTCTTCCTGTTTTCTGATCAATAATAACACTTGCAGCGAGACCTTCCTGTGTCGCTTTCTGGTACGCCCTGACCAGTCCTCCGGTTCCAAGCAGCGTTCCTCCGAAATATCGTGTTACCACAACACAGACATTGTGTATCTCTTCCTTTAATAACACATCCAGCATCGGACGCCCCGCGGTCTGTGCAGGTTCCCCATCGTCAGAACAACGGCTGATCTCCTGTCTGTCTCCGATCACAAACGCAGAACAGTTATGTCTGGCATCCCAGTATTTCTTCTTCATTTCATTAATAAAAGAAACAGCTTCCTCTTCGCTGCTTACCGGACGTACCGTTGCTATAAATCTCGATTTTTTTTCAACGATCTCGCCTTCTCCGCCTGTATACACTGTTTTCATGACTTCACCTTTTATTCTTCTACTTCATTCATCTGTACCAAGATAATATCACAACTTGAATCCTTGTTGCAATCCTATTTCTGCTCGTTTAGGCTGACTTCCACGACTTCCCGGCGGCTCTGTCGGCCCTTTCTGCTATTTCTTCATGATTTAGGCCTACCTTTCCCGGACTTCCCGGCGATTTTCTCTGCCCTTTCTGATGCTTCTGCACGATTTAGGCCTACTTTCTCCCGGCTTCCAAGCGATTCTGTCGGCCCTTTCTGATGCTTCTGCATGGTTTAGGCCTACTTTCTCCGGACTTCCCGGCGGCTCTATCTGCCCTTTCTGATGCTTCTGCACGATTTAGGCCTACTTTCTCCCGGCTTCCAAGCGATTCTGTCGGCCCTTTCTGATGCTTTCTGCATGGTTTAGGCCTACCTTTCCCGGACTTCCCGGCAATTTTCTCTGCCCTTTCTGCTATTTCTGCATGGTTTAGACCTACCTTTCCCGGACTTCCCAGCTCCGTGGCTCCGGCTCTGGCTCTGTATTTCTGCACGAACTGACTGACTTCCGCTCCCGGTCAGACAGATTAACAAAAATGGATTTAGAGCTTTCAGATTTCTCTGAAAGCTCTAAATCCATTATAAAAATCATCAAATACCCGGATGTTCTCATTCATCATATCTCATTGCTGACCATTATCTCATTCCCTATCCCGATCAAATCACAGTCCTTCATTCGGATCCGGCATATTCGGATCTGTTGCATCTGTATTAGAAGTATCTCCGGCGGCCGGATTCGTAGGGCTTACGGAAGGAAACGCATATGTTCCGGTATAGGTAGAGTTTGTTGCGTTGTGTACATTACAGGTCTGGCTTAAGAATGCCTCTGTCAACAGATATGGTGCATCTTCTGTTGTTTCGGTACCACCGATAATATACACTCCGGTAGTTACAGCTTCTGCCGGGCAATAACTGCCAGCCAGCATTCCGGAAGCGGAACAGATATTGGCAACGGTATGATGATCGCAGTATTCTGTAGGTTCTGTACCCTGTGCAAAATATTCTGTAATAACACAGTTTCCACGCGGATCATGGTCACATACACCTTCGATTGGAAGCTTTCCGGATTCTTTACATACGGCAACAGCTACAATACCAGCCGGTTTGGTAAAATCTTTGTAAGCAAGATTTTCATGAACACGTTTCATCACTGCTTTCCAGATACGCTTCGGATAGTTGATATCAGAGCCCTTCTGCATTGCATTATCATCATATCCGCCCCATACAGCACATGTGTAATATGGAGTATATCCTGCAAATAAACAGTCACGGCTGCTTGTTGTTGTTCCTGATTTACCGGCCTGTGGCATAGATGTTCCAAAGTATGCGGAAGTACCGGTTCCGGAAGTCATTACATCTTCCATGGCACTTGTTAAAAGCCATGCAGTCGTATCTTTGATCACCGTATGAGACTGGTTGGAAGTGTTGTCTATCAGAACGTTTCCATTGTGATCCAGAATCTTAGTATAGAATTTTGGTTTAATATAAGTTCCCTGGTTAGCAATTGCGGCATAGGCTGCTGTCAGTTCAAGGTTGGATACACCCATAGTAATACCACCAAGTGCGAGTGATTCATTCATATCTCTGGAATCGACAGTTGTAAAGCCAAAATCCTGAACATATTGCCAGCCTAACGATACACCAATCTGTGATAAAGTCTTAACTGTTACGATATTGATAGAATCTGTAATCGCTTCTCTTAATGTTGTAAATCCCCGATAACGATGATCATAGTTGGAAACAGATTTGCCTTCGGTACCGGCATAAACATACGGAGCATCATCCTGCACAGAAGCAAGTGTCAGACCACCGGCATCCAGTGCAGCTGCATAAGAAGCAACAATCTTAAACGTAGAACCTGGCTGTCTTGTAGTATCGGTTGCACGGTTTAAAGTTTTGCTTCCGGTCTTTTCTCCGCGTCCGCCTACAAGTGCTTTCACCTCTCCAGTCGTCTGATCTATGATCGTCATAGATGCCTGTGGCTGTAAATTATATAAAACCACTTCACTTCCGTCGACGATCTCATCGCCATCTACCATAAGATCCGCTTTATACTGCTCGATCGCAGCTGCAGCATCTTCTTCTGTAGCAAAATTGATGGAATAATTTTTGCTCTTATAGTGAGGATTGGAGCTGTCCTTATAAAAAGAAAGCATCGTCTGTTCACTGTAATTCTTCACAGAACCGTCAGCGGACTTAATGGAAACACGATAAGAGAAAGACACTTTTGGTTTATTCTGATAGTTATCCTGATTGTTGATCTCTTCATCGGCAATCTTCTGGATGTCCATATCCTGTGTAGAATAAATAGTCAGACCGCTCTGATACAAAGCTTTGTAAGCCTGTGTCTCTGTATAACCCTTCTGCTCTACCAGATCATGGATCACCTGGTCAGTCAGCTCGTCTACAAAATAAGAAGTAACAGTTCCGCTGTCCTGAAGTTCGACATTGACAAGCTGGATACGATCATATACATTATCCGCCATTGCCTCATCATATTCAGCCTGTGAAATATATCCCTGATCCTTCATATTATTTAATACTTTTTCACGACGTTCGGCATTGTGATCCGGATGTGTGATTGGATTATAATAAGAAGGACTCTGGGTAATCGCAGCCAAAACAGCACATTCAGAAAGTGTCAGTTCGGATACATCTTTTCCAAAATAACGTTCGGATGCAACAGCAACACCAAGTGTGTTTTGTCCAAGGTTAATTGCATTCAGATAATTCTCAAGGATCCAGTTCTTACTGACTTTCTTTTCCAGTTCAACTGCCAGATACTGTTCCTGTATCTTCCGTTCTACCTTATCGACAAAAGAAGTCTCAGAAGTCCATTTTGTAAAAACTGTATTCTTCAAAAGCTGCTGTGTGATCGTACTTGCACCCTCTGAAAAACGTCCCGAAGTCAGTCCTACAACACCGGCACGGACGATACCCTTTAAATCGATACCGTTATGATCGTAAAAACGGGAGTCTTCAATCGCAACAAATGCATGCTGCAGATTGATCGGAATCTCATTAATTGTTACATTTTTACGGTTCGAGCCGGACGCAACAAGCGTAGCGATCTCATTCCCCTGATTATCCAAAACAGTTGTCAGATATCCGGTTGGTGTCGCATCAATATCATCAATTGATGGTGCCGAATCAAGAATGCCCTTATATACGCCAAATCCAAGGCTTCCGCCTACAACCACTGCCGCAAAAAGGCAGACAAGCAGTGCCTTACAGAAAATCACACGAAACTTCTTCCTTAGCATAACACTCTTGGAAGTAAGTTCAGCTTCGCGTTTCTTTGAACCTTTCTTTCCATAATTCATATATTCAGATCTCCTATCTTTTTATGTCAAAAATCACTGTTCATCTATTATAGCAAATTACCTCTCCATAATAAAGAAAAAAGTGAAAATCGTTCCGGGAATTATTGGAATGCCACAACAATTCTGTCTGCCCTTTCTGCCTCTTTTGCATGATTTAGGCCTGCTTTTCCCTGGCTTCCCGACGCTGGTGCTAGATTTGTAGGCCCTTTCTGACTCTTTCTGGCTGTTTAGGCTGACTTTTCTGCTCCTTGATGCCGGATTTGTAGGTCCTTTCCGGCACTTTCCGGCTGTTTAGGCTGACTTTTCTGCTCTTCGCTGCCGGGTTTGTAGGCTCTTTCTGTTACTTTCTGCACATACAGGCTGACTTTCTTCGCCCACGTCAGTTAAATTCTCACCCTTTTCTGTTTCTAGCTTTCTGGAAAGCGTATCATGTCTATGATTTGCTTGTTCACCAACATTCATATCACCCGTGCAGCGTCAACGGTAAAGCTTTTGGCGGCATAAATGTCCATTGACGCTGCATGGGAGATATGAATTCCAAGTATTATCACGTTGCACTACTTCCCCAGCGTTTACCACCCTCCATCAGGCACATCAACCGCAAAGCCCCCGGAGTTTTCACTCCGGGGGTTTTGCGGTTGATGTATATACTAACTAAGGGGATTAGATTCCACGAACCTAATCGAATTAGATTCGTGCAAATTAATGAAGTTCTCTTGGAACAAAATCAGGATATCCGGATTCAAGACCATGTTCTGTAGAGTCAAGTCCTTCTACTTCTTCCTGAGCAGATACTCTGAGTCCAATTGTTTTCTTAAGTACTGTAAATACAATTGTCATTGTAACGATTGTCCAGCCTGCGATACATACGATACCAAGTAACTGGATCAATAAGTGATGTACACCACCGCCATAGAATAAACCATCTTTGTAATCAAAAAGTCCTACAGCGATCGTTCCCCAGATACCATTGCAGCCATGTACTGCTACGGCACCAACCGGATCATCTACTTTTAATTTATCTTCAATAAAGTATACTGCTACGCAGACCAGAACACCTGCAACTGCACCTATGATGAAAGAACCAATGACATCGACATTTGCACATCCTGCTGTGACTGCAACAAGTCCTGCAAGAGATCCGTTTAAGGACATTGAAACATCCGGTTTGCCATTTCTGATCCATGTGAAAATCATTGCACTTACTGTTGCGACTGCCGGAGCTACGGTTGTTGTTGCAAAAATCTGTGATAACTGCATGGTATCTGTTGCTGCTGCACCATTAAATCCATACCAGCCAAACCAGAGAATGAATACACCAAGAGCACCGATCAAAATATTGTGTCCAAGAATTGGTCTTGCTTTTCCATTTTTGTCATATTTACCAATACGAGGTCCTAACATTGCTGCTCCAATAAAGGCTGTAATTCCACCTACCATATGGATGCATGCTGATCCTGCAAAATCTGTAAATCCCATATCTGTAAGCCAAGGTGTTGCACCCCATACCCAGTGAGCCTCGATCGGATAAACAACTAAGCTGATAACAAAACTGTAAATACAATATGTAATGAATTTTGTACGTTCTGCCATTGCTCCTGAAACAATTGTTGCTGCTGTTGCACAGAATACTAAGTTAAATACGAAAGCTGACCAGTCTGTCTCGCCAAAACCTGTAAAAGGATTCAGCCCCCAGCCTACGAAACCACCTTCGCCGCAAAGCAGGTTATAACCTAATAAATAGAAAGCAACTGTACCAATACAGAAATCCATTAAGTTTTTCATTGTAATATTGCCGACGTTCTTTGCTCTTGTAAAGCCTGCTTCTACCATTGCAAATCCACATTGCATAAAAAATACTAACGCTGCACCCATAAGGTACCATACACTCATGTCCATAATTAATCCTCCTTGTTTTCCGTAGGAAAATGCGAACCCTCTGGTGAGCAGAGGATTTCGCCTCCTTGTTTTGCGATTGGGCAATTGCGAAACTCATGAAAGTGTAAATTGAATTGTGAAAAATTAACAAAAGTTTGAGAAAACACTGGGGAGCAGTCGGCACTTAGAAGGCAGGTGCGATACTAATCGTGACTGGCTTCTTAGTACCGTTACCAGCGACACGTAGCGAGAGCGTGTTTTCGAAAATTATGTCAATTTTGAACAATTTAAAGAATATTAAAAGGAGTTTCGCAAACGCTTATTGCGATAAAAAAGGGGATAATATCAGGCGAAACCACGCCCTTTATTATCCCCTTTGATAATCGTTTTTTCTGATTCAATTTTTTCATAATAAAACATTCAATTCTATTTCGGACTCCTCTTTCCATCCATAGAACCTTACAGTGCATCTGTACCATGTTCGCCGGTACGGATACGAACTGCATCTTCTACATCATATACGAAAATTTTACCATCACCAAAATGTCCGGTATTAATTTCCTTTACGATCTTATCGATCAAAACCGGTGCAACTTCGTCTGTTACGACTGTTTCCACCTTAACCTTAGGAAGAAGGTTTACCGCATACTCAGAACCGCGGTAGTTTTTGATAATACCTTTCTGATTACCATAACCCATGCTGTTTACGATATTCATACCGTTTACTTCACAGGAATCTAAAACTTCCTTAAGGTCTTCCAGCTTCTCCGGTTTAATAATTATTTCCAGTTTTTTCATAGCAATCCTCCTTGTTTTCCGAAGGAAAATCCGAACCCCATGGTGAGGAGAGGATTTAGCCTCCTTGTTTTCTTTTTGTTCACAATTTGTTTAAAAAGCTTTCATTATGTGAACATGATTTTTTCACTTCTTCTGCATATAATAAAATCATAAAAAGAAAAGACAATTTCAAAGTTTTGTTTACTTTTTACTATAAACTTTTTCATAATCTGCCAGGTGGTGTTCCACCTGGCATCCTCCCTTTTTCAGGGATTTTTTTATGTAAAACTCATCTGTTTTCTGTCATACTTCTTCCTGTCATCTATCTTCCCGTCATACTTCTTCCTGTTATACTTCGAAGATCAGATCTCCATAAGATGGCATTGGCCACATGGATTTGTCAACTAACATCTCAAGTTTGTCAACCGGTGTTCTTAAAGCTTCCATAGCTGCCTTTACTTCATCGTGATAGTAAACAGCCTGTGCTCTTCCTTCTTCCATCTCTCCGCCTTTGCCTGTCACTTCTTCCAACTTGGAAAGAGCTGTTTTTGAATCTGCAAGAAGATCAGAAACCTCGGTTAAAATCTCAGTCTGTGCACTGACATCTGCACCACATGCTGCTTTTACGGCTGTGATAGATTCTGCAAGTACGGTTGTGTATTTGATGACTGCAGGAATGATCTGTTTGGTTGCGATATCGATCATTGCTTTTGCTTCAATGTTGATTCCTTTTGCATAAGTCTCATATTCGATCTCTACACGGGAATCAAGCTCTGCTTTCGTAAATACACCGAATTTTTCAAATAAAGCAACTGCTTTCTCTGTATTTAATGCCGGGATTGCATCTACCATGGACTTGATGTTTGGAAGACCACGTCTCTCGGCCTCTTTCACCCATTCATCAGAATATCCGTTGCCATTGAATACGATTCTCTGGTGCTCGGTTGCGTATTTTTTGATCAGATCATGCACTGCCATATCAAAATCATCTGCTTTTTCCAGTTCATCACAGGCTTCTGCAAATGCCTCTGCAACGATCGTATTTAATACAACGTTCGGCTGTGCGATGGAATCCTGGGAACCTACCATACGGAACTCGAATTTGTTTCCTGTAAATGCAAACGGTGATGTTCTGTTTCGATCTGTCGCATCTTTCATGAAATCAGGCAAGGTCTTGACACCTGTCTCTAACATCTTACCGGAAATACTGTGTGTTGCTTCTCCGGTGCTGATCAGCTGTGATAATACATCCTCTAACTGCTCACCTAAGAATACGGAAAGGATTGCAGGTGGTGCCTCGTTAGCTCCTAATCTGTGATCGTTTCCTACATCTGCTGCCGATTCACGAAGCAGATCTGCATGTGTATCTACCGCTTTCAAGATACATGTCAGTACTAATAAAAACTGGATATTTTCATGTGGTGTTTTTCCCGGATCTAACAGGTTGATTCCGTCGTCCGTTGTGATCGACCAGTTGTTGTGTTTACCGGAACCATTGACACCTGCAAATGGTTTCTCATGAAGTAAGCACTGTAAGCCATGACGGTAAGCAACTTTTTTCAATGTTTCCATAACTAACTGGTTATGATCAACTGCTATGTTCGCTTCTGCATAAATCGGAGCCAGCTCATGCTGTGCCGGAGCAACTTCATTATGCTGTGTCTTTGCAGATACACCGAGTTTCCAGAGTTCTTTGTTGACATCCTTCATGTATGCTGCAATTCTCTCACGGATGCTTCCGAAGTAGTGATCGTCCATCTCCTGGCCTTTCGGAGGCATTGCACCGAATAAGGTACGTCCTGTAAAAATCAAGTCTTTTCTCTGTAAGTATTTCTCTCTGTCTACAATGAAGTATTCCTGTTCCGGTCCTACGGAAGGAGTTACTCTCTTTGATGTCGTGTTGCCAAATAATTTTAACAAACGAAGTGACTGTTCGTTGATTGCTTCCATGGAACGAAGAAGCGGTGTCTTCTGATCAAGTGCTTCACCTGTGTAGGAACAGAAAGCGGTTGGAATACAAAGTGTTGCACCTGCTGCATCCTGTCTTACGAACGCCGGTGATGTACAATCCCATGCTGTATATCCTCTGGCTTCAAAAGTTGCTCTAAGTCCTCCGGATGGAAAAGAAGACGCATCCGGTTCTCCTTTGATCAGCTCTTTTCCTGAAAAGCTCATCAGCACTTTTCCATTTGGCATTGGTGCTGTAATGAATGAATCATGCTTTTCTGCTGTTACTCCGGTAAGCGGCTGGAACCAGTGTGTATAATGGGTTGCCCCTTTTTCGATTGCCCATTCTTTCATCTCATGTGCAACCACATCTGCTGTTTCAAGGTCTAATTCCTTACCTTCCTCCATCACTTCATGAAGTTTTTTGTAAACCTTCTTTGGGAGGCGTTCCTGCATAACAGAATCGTTAAATACGTTTTCTCCAAAAATATCTGCTACATTAAAATATTCTTTCTCGCTCATCCAAAACCATCCTTTCTACTCATCCAAATCCCCTGAGGTTTGTTTCTTTTCCATTGCCTTCACTGTCTTTTGAAAAAAAGATAAAGAAAAAGGCGCTCCAACTCCTGTTGGAACGCCTTCGTTCTTTCGCTTGCAATGTTTTGTTGGTATTAAAATAATACACTCAAAAACATTTTTCAAGTTCTTTTTTTATTTTTTTCTAATTTTGTCTGTTTTTTATATTTATTTCCCTGGAAACAATATTTTTTTGTTAAAAATGTAATTTTAAACTTCAAACATTAAATCTCCATAAGAAGGCATCGGCCACATAGACTTATCCACGAGCATCTCCAGGCGGTCTACCGGTGTACGTAGTGCTGTCATTGCAGTCATGACTTCGTCGCGATAGAAGACTGCCTGTTCTCTTCCCTGTGCCATTACACCACCCTGCGCAGTGACTTCCTCTAATCTGGAAAGTGCCTGTTTTGTATCAGCAAGAAGATCGGATACCTCGTTAAGGATCTCTGTCTGGACGCTGACATCTGCACCACATGCTGCTGTAACCGCATTAATGGACTGTGCCAGTGTTGTTGTGTATTTGATAACAGCCGGAATGATCTGCTTTGTTGCAATGTCGATCATTGCTTTTGCTTCGATATTGATCTCTTTTGCATAGGTCTCATACTCGATCTCCACACGGGAATCAAGCTCTGCTTTTGTAAATACACCAAACTTCTCAAATAAAGCAACTGATTTTTCTGTATTTAATGCAGGAATGGCATCTACCATGGATTTGATATTCGGAAGTCCGCGTCTTTCGGCTTCTTCTACCCATTCATCTGAATATCCATTGCCATTGAATACGATTCTCTGATGCTCTGTCGCATATTTTTTGATGAGATCATGGACAGCCATATCAAAATCTTCTGCTTTCTCCAGCTCGTCACACGCCTCTGCAAACGCTTCTGCAACAATTGTGTTCAGCACAACGTTCGGCTGGGCAACAGAATCCTGTGATCCCACCATACGGAATTCGAACTTGTTTCCTGTAAAAGCGAATGGAGATGTTCTGTTTCGGTCTGTCGCATCTTTCATGAAATCCGGAAGTGATTTTACACCTGTCTCTAATTTTTGTCCGGAAATACTGTGTGTTGCAGAACCTGTACTGATCAGCTGGGACAGTACATCCTGAAGCTGCTCACCGAGATATACGGAGAGGATTGCAGGTGGTGCTTCATTCGCACCTAATCTGTGATCATTTCCAACGTCTGCTGCTGATTCGCGGAGCAGATCTGCATGGATATCTACTGCCTTTAATATGCAGGTCAATACCAGTAAGAACTGGATGTTCTCATGTGGTGTTTTGCCCGGTTCTAACAGATTGATGCCGTCATCGGTTGTGATAGACCAGTTGTCATGCTTTCCGGATCCGTTTACTCCGGCAAATGGCTTCTCATGAAGCAGGCAGTGTAAACCATGACGGTATGCAACCTTCTTCAATGTCTCCATGATCAGCTGATTGTGATCAACTGCAATGTTTGCAACTGCGTAGATTGGTGCCAGCTCGTGCTGTGCAGGAGCTACTTCGTTATGCTGGGTTTTGGAGGAAACGCCAAGCTTCCAGAGTTCGATGTTGACATCTCTCATGTAAGATGCGATCCTCTCACGGATGCTTCCGAAATAGTGATCGTCCATCTCCTGTCCTTTTGGTGGCATAGCACCGAATAAGGTACGTCCTGTAAAGATCAAATCTTTTCTCTGTAAGTATTTTTCTCTGTCTACAATAAAATACTCCTGCTCCGGTCCAACCGAAGGAGTCACTCTCTTGGAAGTTGTATTTCCAAAAAGACGGATTAAACGGAGTGCCTGCTCATTGATCGCTTCCATAGATCGAAGAAGCGGTGTTTTCTGGTCGAGTGATTCTCCTGTATAGGAACAGAATGCTGTCGGGATACAGAGTGTTGCACCTGCTGCGTCCTGTCTTACAAATGCAGGAGAAGTGCAGTCCCATGCAGTATATCCTCTTGCCTCAAATGTTGCTCTAAGACCTCCGGATGGGAAGGAAGATGCATCCGGTTCCCCTTTTATCAATTCTTTTCCGGAAAAACTCATCAATACTTTTCCATTCTCCATAGGAGCAGTAATAAAGGAATCGTGCTTCTCTGCTGTAACACCGGTCAGCGGCTGGAACCAGTGTGTATAGTGTGTCGCACCTTTTTCAATCGCCCACTCCTTCATCTCATGTGCGATCACATCCGCTGTCTCGAGGTCTAATTCTTTTCCCTCCTCCATCACTTCGTGGAGTTTTTTGTAAACTTTCTTTGGCAAACGTGCCTGCATTACAGAATCGTTAAATACGTTTTCTCCAAAGATATCTACAACACTAAAGTTCTCTTTCTCCATCATCTTGTTTGATATCCTTTCTGTCATCTAAATCCCCTCAGATTTGATGTTCAAAATCGTGTTTTCGTGCTTAAGGTCATCGCCTCCGGCAGTTCTGATTGTTCTTCTCTACTAATATATATAAATGATCGCATAAAATCAACTAATAACTCAAAAAGATTTTATCAAAACACATTTTTTCTGCAATAAAATCAACAATACTCATATGGCTTAGCCCATAGTTTTAAGTAAAAGAAAAAGACCTCAAAATGAGGTCTTTATTCTCTTATTCATCTGCTTATTCAGCTTTTCCAACAGAACCGAATAATTCCATCTTCTCTTTTACAGTAGCTTTGATTGCTTCTGCTCCAGGAGCTAATAATTTACGTGGGTCAAATCCTTTACCTTCAAGATCTTTACCAGCTTCGATATATTTACGTGTAGCGTCTGCAAAAGATAACTGACACTCTGTATTAACGTTGATCTTAGATACTCCAAGGTCGATTGCTTTCTTGATCTGGTCTTCTGGGATACCTGTACCACCGTGAAGTACTAATGGCATTGTTCCTGTTTTCTCCTGAACTGCTGCTAATGTATCAAAGCTTAATCCAGCCCAGTTTGCAGGATATTTTCCGTGGATATTACCGATACCGGCTGCAAGCATATCAACGCCAAGATCAGCGATGGCTTTGCATTCATTAGGATCAGCACATTCACCCATACCAACAACTCCGTCTTCTTCTCCACCGATAGAACCAACTTCAGCTTCGATAGATAATCCTAACTGATGAGCTACTGCTACTAACTCTTTTGTTTTCTCGATGTTCTCTTCGATTGGATAATGTGAACCATCAAACATGATAGATGTGAAACCTGCTTTAATGCATTTGTAACATCCTTCGTATGTACCATGGTCTAAGTGTAATGCTACAGGAACTGTGATTCCAAGTTCTTCGTCCATAGCTTTTACCATAGCTGCTACAGTCTTAAATCCTGTCATGTATTTTCCGGCACCTTCAGAAACACCTAAGATAACCGGGGATTTTAATTCCTGTGCTGTTAAAAGAACGGCTTTTGTCCATTCAAGGTTGTTGATATTGAACTGACCAACTGCATAATGACCAGCTTTTGCCTTGTCTAACATTTCTTTTGCGGATACTAACATGTTAATTCCTCCATAAAATAAATATTTTTCCCTATGCGAATCATAGATTCACGCTCGGTATCATTATATATTAGATTCCATTAAAAATAAAGTAAATTTTTTACCAGATATCTTACATGATTTTTCTATTCTTCCGGCTTTTTCACCATAATGCTGACGGTCTGCTTTAAATTCTTTACCAGAACCTCTTCATGTGAACCGCCATACTCCCCATCCAGTGTCCATGGGATTTCTGTAGTCGAAGTAAACTTCACTTCTGAAGTCTTAAATGAATAGACCATATCCGTATCGTCGACCAGATTGATCAGAGCTGCAATGATCTCGTTCAGTTCCATAGGATTTCTTGGCTTCTTGATCAGAGTCACTTCAAACAACCCATCGTCCAGAAGCACATCTTTGCCTGTCATCCCCTTAAATCCACCGATTGATGTAGAGTTGGAGATCATGCCATAGATGAACTCATCCTGGATGCATCTGTTGTTGTATTCCACCTGCATTCTGTAAGCCGGAATATCATGAAGACATTTTGCTCCCTCCAGTATATAAGCTGCATGCCCCAGTACGTTCTTCCATTCCTGGCTTGTCTTATATGACACATCCGTAAAGAGTCCGAATGCTGCCACATACACAAAATAGTCACCGTTAAACTTTCCGATATCACATGCAAATGGCACACCGCTTACTGCTGTTTTTGCTGCATCCACCATATCTTTTGGAATTCCGAGTGATGATGCAAAATCATTCGTACTTCCTGCCGGTATATATCCAAGAAGTGTCTTATGTTCCCCGTGCATCATTCCTGTCACTACTTCATCTAATGTTCCATCTCCACCGCTGCATACTACCAGATCATAGCTGCCGGCTTCCGATTGGATCTTTTCTGTTGCATCTCCTGCACACTGAGTCGGATATATGGTAACTTCATAGCCAGCTTTTACCATCGTATCCACAATCTCTGCTAACTGATTTTTAATCTGTGCTTTTCCTGAGCACGGATTGAATACAAATAATAATCTCTTTCTATCCATATGTCTTCCCTACCCTCTTAAACGTTCTGCTTCTTCACAGATTTTCCTGAGCCTGTGATTCACCCCTGATTTTCCTACCGGCGGATCCAGATAAGTGCCAAGCTCCTTTAACGGTGCTTCCGGGTGTTCGAGACGTAATAACGCCATTTCCTTCAGATTGTCCGGAAGCTGATCCAATCCTTCTGTATCTTTAATATAAATAATGTCTTCCAGCTGTTTGACCGCTGCATTGACTGTTTTGCTGATGTTTGCTGTCTCACAGTTCACCTTACGGTTCACTGAATTGCGCATTTCTTTTAAAATACGTACATTTTCCAGATTCATCAGTGCTACATGTGCCTCCATCACGTTTAAAATGTCAACGATCTGTGCACCCTCTTTCAGGTAAACTACGTAGTGTTTTTTCCGTTCAACGATTTTGGCATCCATATCAAAGCTGTTGATCACGTCCCTAAGCTGTCTGGCCTGTGGCTCTGTTTTACATACGATCTCAAAATGATAGGATTTGTTCGGATCACTGATCGACCCATTTGCCAGGAAAGCTCCACGGATGTATGCTCTTTTGCAGCATGTCTGCTGTATGAGCTGCTCATCTATCGTATCCGTTTCATTCTCTTCTACTTTCCCATCGAATGCACTAAGTGCTGCCTGCTCTGCGATCCTGCAGTGTCTGTTTTTCCCCAGATGTCTGGAAAGTTCTTCTTTTACTTCACTCGAAAATGACATTCTATTTTCCTCTCAGGGCATCTTTCCCAATATCCCTATGCTCAATTTTCAGTCCATATTCTTTCTTGTCTGCCATTCTTTTGTAAAGTTCATTGGCAAGTGTGACCGACCGATGCTTTCCACCGGTGCATCCGATCGAGATCACAAGCTGGTTCTTACCTTCTGCAATATAGTTCGGGATCAGAAAATTCAGCATATCGGTTAATTTATCCAGAAATTCATGTGCTTCTTTAAACTGGAGAACATAATCCTGGATTTCTTTATCATTTCCGGTCTTTGCACGTAATCCTTCCACATAATATGGATTTGGCAGAAAACGTACGTCAAAAACAAGGTCAGAATCTGCCGGGATCCCATATTTGAATCCAAATGACAGGACTGTGATAAACAGATTCTTATAATCCTGATTCAAAACAAATATCTTATCAATTTCTGCCTTCAGTTCACGCGTCAGAAGCTGACTCGTATCTATAATATAACTTGCACGTTCTTTTAAGAATGCAAGTCTTTCTCTCTCTTTTGCGATTCCTTTATCTACTCTCTCTGCTCCTGCAAGCGGATGGCTTCTTCTTGTCTCCTTGTATCTCTTCACAAGAACAGAATCTTCTGCATCCAGGAATAATATATCGTATTTTTCTCCATTCGCCTTGATGCGGTCTAATACACTGCGAAGTTCTTCCAGTGCCTGCCCGCTTCGGATATCAATTCCGACAGCTACCTTCTGTAATTCTGCGTTCTGCTGTAACTCTGTCAATTCAACGAATTTTTCCAGCAATGGGATTGGAAGATTGTCCACGCAGTAAAATCCAATGTCTTCCATCATTTTCAGTGCTGTGCTTTTTCCTGCTCCGGACATTCCTGTCAATATCACAAATTTCATATTATGACCATCCCTTTCTCATATGCCTCTTTAAAATTCACCGACCATCTTTACTTCCGGCTCCAATGCCACGCCAAACTGTTTCTCTACCTCTTCTGAAACATCCTGCATGAGCTGGCAGATATCTGCTGCGGTTGCATTGTCTTTGTTGATCACAAAGCCACAGTGTTTCTCAGAAACCTGTGCTCCACCAACCTGATACCCCTTAAGACCGGCATCCATGATCAGCTTTCCTGCAAAGTAACCCTCCGGTCTCTTGAAAGTACTTCCGGCACTTGGATACTGCAATGGCTGTTTTTCTATTCTTTTTTCATTCAGTTCTTTCATCTGCTCCCGGATTTTTTCCTCTTCTCCCGGATGAAGCTTTAAAACAACTGATTTTACGATGTATTCCTTTTGAGGAATACAGCTATGGCGATAGGAAAGCTCCAGTTCTTCACAGGAAAGCTCCGATTCGTCTCCATCACGATCTAAAACAGTGACTTTCTCTATGATGTCTTTCATCTCGCCGCCATACGCTCCCGCATTCATCACAACCGCTCCGCCGACAGTACCCGGAATCCCTGCTGCAAATTCCATACCGGACAATCCAGACGATGCTGCCGTGTTTGCGATCTTAGAAAGCATGGCTCCTGCCTGTGCCACGATCCGATCTTTTTCTACCCGGATGTCTTCCATGCCGCCGGATGTCTCAATAACGACTCCACGAATTCCCCGGTCTGCAACAAGCAGATTGCTTCCATTTCCAAGAATAAAATATGGCACTTCTTCCTTCCGGCACAGCTTTATGATCTGCGGAAGTGCTTCTTCGTCCGGACGGACCAGCACATCGGCCGGTCCCCCCACACGAAATGTTGTATGTTTTTTCATAGGCTCCCGGATAAATATCCGGGATTTGTCTGTTAATTCTTCAAGCTCTGCTAAAAACTGCTCTTTCATCCATCATCCCTATGCTTCCTTTAAGAATGCAATATAGCCTCTGTATGCTTCATACAGATCCACTTTGCTGATGATCTCCCATGGTGCATGCATATTGAGAACCGGTACACCACTGTCGATTACATTCATACCGTAATTTGCAAGGATATAAGCGATTGTTCCGCCGCCTCCCTGATCTACCTTACCAAGCTCTGCTGTCTGGAAAGAAACGTTATTTCCATCCATGATGTTTCTCAGCTTACCGATATACTCTGCGTTTGCGTCGTTGGAACCGCTTTTTCCTCTTGCTCCGGTATATTTATTGAATACAAGTCCTTTTCCAAAGTATGCCGTGTTACGTTTTGTCATTACTCCCGGGAAGTTCGGATCAAATGCTGCTGATACGTCTGAAGAAAGAACCTTGGAATTCTTCAGTGCTCTTCTTAATTTCAGTTCAGAATATTCTCCTGTCGCATTCATCACCTCTGCTACGGTATTCTCAAAGAATCTGGATTCCATACCGCTGGCTCCGACACTTCCGATCTCCTCTTTATCTACAAGAAGACATACGCTTGTTACTTCCGGTGCATCTTCTACGAGCATTGCTTCAAAAGAAGGATAAGCACATACTCTGTCGTCGTGTCCATATCCCATGATCATGCTGCGGTCTAAACCATAATCTCTTGCTTCTCCTGCAGGAACAACTTCGATCTCTGCGGAAAGGAAGTCTTCTTCCTCAATACCATACTCTGCAGAAAGCATCTTCATGATGTTAGCTTTTACTTTTTCTTTTGCTTTCTCATCTTCGGATGCTTCCGGAATGCTTCCGATCAGAAGATCCAGATTTTCTCCCTCGATCACTTCGGAAGCTTTCTTCGACATCTGGTCTCCTGACAGGTGGATCAGAAGATCACTTACTCCGAATACCGGATCTCCCGGTTTATCTCCGATACTTACCTTCACTACACTTCCATCTTTCTTTGCGATCACACCGTGTAATGCAAGTGGAAGTGTTACCCACTGATACTTCTTGATACCACCATAGTAGTGTGTATCTAACATTGCAAAATCAGAATCTTCATATAATGGATCCTGTTTCAGATCCATTCTTGGAGAGTCGATATGTGCTCCGAGGATGTTCATTCCTTTTTCCATGCTCTCTTTACCAATCACGAACATTGCCATGCCTTTACCCATGTTGTTCGCATATACTTTATCGCCAGCTTTGAGTGTGGTATTGGCTGCGATCACATCTTCAAGATTTACAAATCCTGCTTTTTTTGCTTTCTCTTCAAAGTAATCTACACACTCACGTTCTGTCTTGCATTCAGAAATAAATCTGCGGTATTCATCTGCAAATGAAAATACTTCCTCTCTTTTTTCTCCCTGTGGGTATTTTTCCCATGCAATTTTATTCTCCATTGCTTTCTTTTCCTTTCATCTTTGTTTGTCTGTTCTGTTTTTTGTATTATAAAGCTTTAATCGTCGTCTCTGTCGCCTCGTGTGATATTTGCCTGAACTCTGCGGTATAATTCCTGTGCGGCATTGTATCCCATCTTCTTCTGTCTGTGGTTAACGGCTGCTGTCTCACAGATAACCGCAAGATTACGTCCCGGACGGATTGGCAGCGAGTGGCAGGATACTTTGTTACCCAGGAATTCTGTATACTCATCTTCCATGCCGAGTCTGTCATACTCGTTTTCCTTCTTCCAGTCTTCCAGCTTGATAACCAGGTCAATGTTCTGTTTTTCTTTTACACACTCTACTCCGTAAAGTGCTTTTACATCGATAATACCGATACCACGCAATTCGATAAAGTATCTTGTGATATCCGGTGAAGTACCGACTAATGTATGCTCATTGATCTTACGTATTTCAACAACATCATCTGTTACCAGACGGTGACCTCTTCTTACAAGCTCCAATGCGGCTTCGCTCTTACCGATTCCGCTTTCACCCATGATCAGCAATCCTTCACCATAGACATCGACCAATACACCATGGATTGAGATACATGGTGCAAGCTGTTCACTGAGACAGAAAATCAATTCTGCCATAAACTGGGAAGTGCTTCGTTTTGTTCCGAATACCGGAACCTGATTTTCCATCGCGGTTCTTAACAATGCTTCATCCGGCTGGATATCCCTGCAGAAGATGATGCATGGAATATCATAAGATGTGAACTTTTTTAAAACCTCTTCCTTTTTTGCTGAGTCCATCTTCTTAAGATATGCATATTCTACATTTCCGATGATCTGGACTCTCGACTGTTCAAAATGCTCAAAGAATCCGCCGAGCTGTACTGCCGGACGGTTCACATCACTGACTTTTATACGGTGTCCTTCCAGATCCATATCCGGAAGAAAATTGTAAAGATCCATCAGCTTTGCAACTTTTTTAACACTTACGCCATTACTTCCATTCATAACGCTTTTCTCCTTTACACCTGAGGATTTTCATGTATGCCTGTCCAAAAATAAGGCACAAAAAACTATTTTTACTATATCATAAAATGTGTTCTGCTTCAACAGATGAGGCATTAAGAATCATCTTTTGCATGGAAGAATCCATAGACTGCTTCCGCAGCCTTTTCATTCATGCTTTCTGTTTCTGCAAGATCTCTTTCGTCCGCCTGCCTGATCGCATCCAGAGACTGGTATTTCTTCATCAGTGCTTTCCTTCTCGAAGGTCCGATTCCCGGAATATCATCTAAAACGGAATGTACCTGTTCTTTGCTTCGAAGTGATCTGTGATATTCGATCGCAAAACGGTGTGCCTCATCCTGTATCCTCGTGATCAGCTTAAACCCTTCACTTCCCCGGTCGATCGGGATCTCGATATTATTATAGTATAACCCTCTGGTCCTATGGTTATCATCTTTTACCATACCACATACCGGAATATTTAAATGCAGCTCGTCTAACACCTTCAGGCAGATATTTACCTGACCCCGTCCACCATCCATCATGATCAGATCAGGAAACCGGTTAAAGCTTCCATATTCTGCATCGATCTCTTTTTCCTGAAGTTCTTCCTGTTCCTTCATTCCATGCGTAAATCTTCTTGTCAGTACTTCATTCATGGAGGCATAATCATCCGGTCCTGTTACGGTGCGGAGTTTGAATTTGCGGTAATCACTCCTCTTTGGTCTGCCCTTTTCATAAACGATCATGGATCCTACTGTCTCAAATCCATTGATGTTGGAAATATCAAACGCTTCTACACGACTAAGTCCCGGCAGATCGAGCCACTCTGCAATTTCTTTCATTGCACCGATCGTACGCCCTTCTTCCCGCTTGATCTTCTCCCTGTCCTGAGATAATACGAGTTCGGCGTTCTTCTGTGCCAGTTCCACAAGCTTTTCTTTCATTCCCTTTTGTGGAATCCGGATATAAACCCTGCCCCCACGCTTTCCTGACAGCCATTCAGCCAGTATCTCATGGTCTTCCACTTCCTCCGGGAGCATGATCTCCCTCGGGATAAATGGTGTTCCGGAGTAAAACTGTTTGATAAAAGTAGTGAGTATCTGGCTTTTGTCTTCCTCACTTCCAACTTTCACATAGAAATGATCTCTTCCGATCAGCTTTCCGTCTCTTATAAAAAAAACCTGCACCACTGCATCCCTGTCATCTGACGCGAGTGCGATAATATCCTTGTCTTCGCCGTCATTGTGCGTAATCTTCTGTTTCTGTGCGATCTGCTTTACACTATTTAACAGATCTCTGTATTCGATCGCCTTTTCGAATTCCATTTCATCCGAGGCCTTCATCATCTTCTCCTGAAGTGATTTTAAAATCGGAGCGTAATTTCCATTCAGAAATTCTATCGCCTGTTCTACCCGCTCTCTGTATTCCTCTTTACTGATGTAACCCTGACATGGTGCATTACACTGGTGGATATGATAATTCAGGCAGGGGCGGTCTTTTCCTGTATCTCTCGGCAAATTTCTGTTGCAGGTGCGCAGCTGATACAATTTATTGATCAGTTCGATCGTATCTTTCACAGCTCCGGCACTGGTATATGGTCCAAAATAACGAGATCTGTCCTTCTTCTGCTGCCTGGAGAAAAGTACTCTCGGAAAATCCTCTCCGACTGTCACCCTGATATATGGATATGTCTTATCATCCCTTAGCATGGTATTGTATTTGGGACGATGCTCCTTAATAAGGTTACATTCTAAAACAAGTGCCTCCAGTTCAGAATCCGTGATAATGTACTCAAATCTTGCAATCTGTTTTACCATCTGTGCTTTTTTGATTCCCTCATCATGGCTTGCCTGAAAATACTGGTGCACCCGTTTTCTTAAGCTGACCGCTTTGCCAATATAGATAATCGCATCGCGGCTGTCATGCATTATGTAAACTCCCGGCTGATCCGGGAGTTTTTTTAATTCTTCTGCAATATCAAACATGATCTGTATCATCCTGACTGATTTTATTCTGGCTGTCCTCACGTTCAGCTTCCATCGCCTGTTCCATAAAGCTCTTCTTTTCGTTCTCGCCTTCCGGTTCCGGAATTCCCTTGATCTCGCGGAAAATCTTCATGAATTCTTTTCCGGTGATCGTCTCATGTTCATATAAGTACTCTGAAATACGATCCAGAGCTTCTCTGTTCTCTGTCAGCAGACGGACTGCCTCATCATAACAGCTGTTAATGATTGAAAGCACTTCTCCGTCGATCTGTGCTGCTGTATCTTCTCCGCAGATCAGTCCTGCCCTGCCATCCAGATACTGATTCTCTGTTGTTGCAAGACACATCATTCCAAACTTATCGGACATACCAAACTGTGTTACCATTGCTCTTGCGATCGATGTCGCATTCTCGATGTCATTCGCAGCACCGCTTGTCGCAGAAGAGAATACAATCATCTCTGCCGCTCTTCCTGCCATATAAGTTGTGATCTTCGCAAGAAGTTCATCTTTGGTCTGAAGGAACTTCTCCTCTTCCGGAGTCTGAAGCGTATAACCAAGTGCACCCATCGTTCTAGGCACGATCGTGATCTTCTGTACCGGCTCTGTATTCTTCTGAAGTGCTGTTACGATCGCATGACCGACTTCGTGGTAAGATACGATCTTACGCTCTTTCTCGCTCATAACACGGTCTTTTTTCTCTTTGCCACCAACTGCAACCAGTTCGAAAGCCTCAAATAAATCTGCCTGATTTACATACTTTCTTCCTTTCTTGACAGCATTAATCGCAGCCTCATTGATCATATTGGCAAGATCTGAACCGACAAGACCTGCTGTTGCAAGTGCAAGTGCCTCCAGATCAACTGTCTGATCCATAAGTACATCTTTGGAGTGAACCTTTAATGTATCCAGTCTTCCCTTAAGATCTGGCTTGTCTACAATAATACGACGGTCAAATCGTCCCGGACGGAGTAATGCTTTATCAAGGACTTCCGGTCTGTTCGTCGCTGCAAGGATCAAAAGACCCTTGGATGTATCAAAACCATCCATCTCGGCAAGCAGCTGGTTCAATGTCTGCTCGCGTTCATCATTGCCACCGCCGAAACGGGAATCACGGCTTTTACCAATGGCATCGATCTCATCAATGAAAATAATACAAGGTGCCTGCTTCTGTGCCTCTTTGAAAAGATCACGTACACGGGATGCTCCGACACCAACGAACATCTCCACAAAGTCAGAACCTGCCAGTGAGAAGAATGGAACTCCTGCCTCTCCTGCAACTGCCTTGGCAAGCAATGTCTTACCTGTTCCCGGAGGTCCTACTAACAGTGCTCCTTTCGGCAGCTTCGCTCCGATTTCACGATATTTTTTCGGATTATGAAGGAAATCCACTACTTCCTGCAGGGACTCCTTGGCTTCATCCTGTCCCGCAACATCCTTAAATGTAACGCCTGTCGACTTCTCAACATAGACCTTGGCATTGCTCTTGCCGACGCCCATTGCACCGCCGCCCATCCGTTTCATTAAAAATCCCATCAGAACCCAAAGTAATACTAATGGAAGTAAAATACTTAAAATATTGTAGATCCAGGTCGATGTATTATCCGGGATCACCCTTGATATCTCGATTCCCTTATCCTTCAGCAGAGGGAGCAGCTCCGGATCATCCAGACGTCCGCAATAATATGTGATCTGCTGCTGGAAATACTGGTTCTTCGACTTCTCGCTCACCGGTGTGATGTTAATCTGATAAGAATCAAATTGTACTGACTCCACCTTGTCATCTTCCACCATCTGCAGAAATTCTGAATATGTGATCTCTGATGTACTCATGGAAGCATATCTTGTCATCACCACATTCATGATAAAAAGTGCTATCAGTGACACCAGTACGAATATCATGATCGTCAGACCATTCCGGTTGTTCTTGTTATTATCGTTGTTATTACCACCGTTATTGCCGTTGCCGCCCTGGTTATTGCCACCATAATTGCCACCATCGTAGCCGCCGCCATAGCCGCCACCGCCATACTCGCTCTTTTTGTGTTCAAAACTGTTCTCGTTATCCATTATCTATCCTTTCCACAGCCTTATAAGCCGGACTTCTCTTTTTGAATTTTGAAATTCTTCTTTATTATATTGAAATTGGTTTGCAAAAGCAATAGATTGTTCGTGAAGTTTCCTTGTATTTTCTAAAGATTTTATAAATTATGGAAATTTTTTTATGGATTTCACGACAACATAGTGGTATACTGTTTCAGTTAAAAAAATACGTAATAGTCCTGATAACCTATTGCGGATGTATAACTAAAGGGATTCTAGTAACTAATTTAATTCTACATTTTGAGGAGGAAACCTTATGCCAGTAAAATATGTCTTTGTCACCGGAGGTGTTGTATCCGGTCTTGGTAAAGGTATCACTGCCGCTTCACTCGGAAGACTGTTAAAGGCACGTGGCTACAAAGTTACCATGCAAAAATTTGACCCGTACATTAATATTGATCCAGGAACCATGAACCCAATACAGCATGGTGAAGTTTTCGTCACCGACGACGGAGCAGAAACGGATCTTGATCTTGGACACTATGAACGCTTTATTGATGAAAATTTAACTAAGAACTCGAATGTGACAACCGGAAAAGTCTACTGGTCTGTCCTTCAGAAAGAACGCCGTGGTGATTATGGCGGTGGTACCGTCCAGGTTATCCCACACATCACCAACGAGATCAAAAGCCGATTTTATCGCAATTACACATCCGACGAAACCCATATCGCCATCATTGAAGTCGGCGGTACAGTTGGCGACATCGAAAGTCAGCCATTTTTAGAGGCAATCCGCCAGTTCCAGCACGAGGTTGGTCATGAAAATGCCATCCTTATTCACGTGACCCTTATTCCATATTTAAAAGCTTCCGGAGAACTGAAAACAAAACCTACCCAGTCATCTGTAAAAGAGCTTCAGGGAATGGGAATCCAGCCTGATCTTATTGTATGTCGTTCTGAGCATGAACTGGATCAGAGCATTAAAGACAAAATTGCATTATTCTGTAATGTACCAAGCAGCCATGTCCTGCAGAATCTTGATGTTGATTACTTATACGAGGCACCGCTTGCAATGGAAAAAGAGAACCTTGCCAAGGTTGCCTGTGAAGCATTGCATCTGGATTGCCCGGAACCTGATTTAAAAGACTGGGAATCCATGGTAAATGCACTTCGTCATCCAAATAAAGAAGTAACTGTAGCTCTTGTCGGAAAATATATCGCTTTACATGATGCTTACATCTCTGTTGTGGAAGCATTGAAGCACGGCGGTATTGCTGAGCATGCAACAGTCAACATTAAATGGATCGACTCTGAAGAACTCACACCATCCAATGTCGATGAATATCTCGGTGATGTTTCCGGTATTTTAGTACCTGGCGGCTTTGGTTCCCGTGGTGTGGAAGGTAAAATCCTTGCTGCACAGTATGCAAGAGAACACAAGGTTCCTTATCTTGGCCTCTGTCTCGGTATGCAGGTTGCAATTATTGAATTTGCAAGACACGTATGTGGATTCCATGATGCTCACAGTATTGAGCTTGATCCGAACACCACACATCCTGTTATTGACCTTATGCCGGATCAGAATGGAATAGAAGATATCGGTGGAACTTTAAGACTTGGCTCTTATCCTTGTGTTTTAGACAAGTCGTCCAAAGCTTATGAGTTATATGGTACAGAAACAATTACTGAGCGCCATCGTCACCGCTATGAAGTGAACAATGACTTCCGTGCTGCACTTACTTCGCATGGCATGAAGCTTTGCGGTGTTTCCCCGGATGGACGTATTGTGGAAATGATCGAAATTCCTGAACATCCTTGGTTTATCGCAACCCAGGCTCACCCTGAACTGAAATCCAGACCAAACAGACCGCATCCTTTATTCCACGGATTTGTCGAGGCAGCTATTAACTATCAGAAACAGAACTAAGATTTCAAAGCACAGTTCTATCATCAATCGCTGATTTATAGAATTTAAAAACCGGACAGTACTGTATCGCATTTATTGTTTCAGAACAATTTTGCATCCTATACAGTACCGTCCGGTTTTTTTTGATATTCCTTCTTTATACCTGTTATCTGATTATTTTATTTTTCCTTCACCTTCAAAATATTGTTTCACCAGTTTTACAACCACCCCTGATAAGAGAAATACCGCAATTAAGTTTGGAATGACCATAAGACCATTGAATGTTTCTGCAATGCTCCACATCAGCCCCAGGTTCATCGTTGCTCCAACGATTGCAACCAATGCATATAAGATCATGAACGGTTTGTTCGCACCTGTTCCTAATAAGAACTCAACGCATCTTGTTCCGTAAAGTCCCCAGCCTATGATCGTCGAAAACGCAAAGCAGCACATCGCAAGTGCAGTAAAAACAGATACCCAGCCGCCATAAACAGAAGTGAAGCCATTGATCGTAAGTTCTGCACCGGCAGCTTCTCCATAGCCGACAGGTACACCGCTGCATAAAATCACAAGTGCAGTCAGCGTGCAGATCACAATGGTATCAACAAACACTTCGAAGATGCCAAAGAATCCCTGTTTTACAGGCTTTCTTGTATCTGCACAGGCATGTGCGATAGAACCGGTTCCAAGACCTGCTTCATTTGAGAAGATTCCTCTGGAAACACCTTTTTTCATGCTCATAAAAAAGCTTCCGACAGCACCACCTGTCACAGCAGCCGGATGAATGGCACCCTCAAAGATCGAACCAAAAACTGCCGGGATAGATTTGAAATTAATGAGTACAACACCAACCGCAAGTAAAATATAAATAATCGCCATGAACGGAACAAGCTTCTCTGTTACCTGCCCAATTCTTTTTATCCCGCCGATCAAGATCAATGCGATCAAAACAGCCAGAATGATTCCGATCACCAGATTCAGAGTCGGTGCTGCTTCTTCTGAGATAAGATTGTAATTAAAAAGTGCTGAATCGATCGCTGTTGTAATCGTGTTGACCTGTGTGGCATTTCCGGTTCCGAATACAGTCAGAACGCCAAATGCCGAAAACAGATATGCAAGCCACATCCATCGTTTTCCAAGACCATTTTTGATATAATACATTGGTCCTCCGACGAGTTCACCTTTTGCATTTGTCTCTCTGAAATGTACCGCAAGCGTTACCTCTGAGAACTTGGTGCACATTCCAAGGATTGCGGAAATCCACATCCAAAACACTGCCCCCGGTCCTCCGATTGCGATCGCTCCTGCCACACCAGCCACATTTCCGGTTCCGACAGTCGCTGCAAGTGCTGTACAGACTGCCTGAAATGGCGTCAGTGCTCCGTCGGATGCCTCTTTTTTCTTCATTCGCCCAATGGTAACTTTCATCGCATAGGGGAATTTTCGTATTTGCAGAAAACCTGTCCTGATACTTAAGAAAAGTCCGACACCGATAATGCAGATCATTGCCGGAACACCCCAGATAAAGTTATTCACTGCATTGTTAATTTGTTCTATCATTTGTAGCATCATTTTTTCCTCGCTTGTTTTTCTAATTTATCTCCACTTTACTGTACTAAAGGAAAAACAGAATGCAAAAATTATATCACATTGTATCCCAGAATGCAAAAAAAATCGGATAAAAACCTATTTACAGGCTTTTATCCGATTTTGTGTTCATTTCACAAAGAACATTGTATTCTCTTTATTTGCCAAGCTCAGCTTTTAATGCTGCAGTTAATGCAGGAACGATCTTATTGAGATCTCCAATAAGACCATAATCAGCTACGTCAAAGATTGGAGCATCTTCATCTTTGTTGATCGCAATGATGAGATCAGAATCTTCCATACCTGCAACATGCTGGATTGCTCCGGAAATACCGATTGCGAAGTAGATCTGCGGACGAACTGTCTTACCTGTCTGTCCAACCTGAAGGTCAACCGGTAACCAACCATTCTCTACAACTGCACGGGAACAGCTTACAGTACCGCCAAGTACTTCTGCAAGGTCTTCCAGAAGCTTGAAGTTCTCTTTGGAACCAACTCCACGTCCACCGGAAACAAGAATCTTTGCTTCCATGATATTTGCTGTTGTTTTTACAGCTTTAACGATATTTAAAATCTCAACATATCTGTTGTTCGGAGTAAATCCAGGATTGAACTCAACCACATTTGCTTTTGCACCTGCGATTGGAGCGATCTTCTGCATAACACCAGGACGAACAGTTGCCATCTGTGGACGATGATCCGGGCAGGCAATTGTTGCGATCGTGTTTCCGCCGAATGCCGGACGGGTCATTAACAGCTGGTTATGTTTCTGCTCAGATTCTTTTCCAGGAGCAGCAACCAGTGGGAAATCACCGATCTCAAGGCAGGTACAGTCAGCAGTAAGTCCTGTTTTCACTCTTGCAGATACTGTTGGACCAAGGTCACGTCCGATTGCTGTAGCTCCTACTAACATGATCTCCGGTTTGTACTCATTGATCACAGATGCCAGTGCATGTGCATATGGCTCTGTTCTGTATTCCTTTAATTCAGGATCGTCTACAACGATCACTCTGTCTGCACCATACTCTGCAAGCTGATCAGCTAACCCTTTGATGCCAGAACCGATCAATACTGCTGTAACGTCTGTATTTAAATCTTTTGCTAAATCTTTGCCCTTTCCAAGCAGCTCAAATGCAACACCGTCTAATACGTTATCCACCTGCTGAGCAAAGACAAATACTCCTTTATATTCTTCTAATGACATCTTATTCACCACTTTTCCTTATTATTTATTAGATAATGTGTTTCTCTTTGAATTTACCGATCAGGTATTCTACGGATTCAGCCGGATCGAGATTTACTTTCTCGCCTGCTCCTTTTGCTACCTTGTCAGATGCTTTTGCGATCTTTGTCGGAGATCCTTTTAATCCAAGATCAGAATCGTCTACATCCTTCAGATCAGCTCTTCCCCATACAGTCACTTCTTTATCACACGCCTCGAAGATTCCGCCCGGAGTCATGTAACGTGGATCATTTAATTCAGAAAGTGCTGTGATAAGGCAAGGCATCTTTGCTTTTAATTCATGATATCTGTCTTCAAACTGTCTCTTAACGATAACGTAGTCACCGTCTACCTTAATATCTGCTGCATAAGAGATAACCGGTAATCCAAGATGCTCAGCGATCTGTGGTCCAACCTGTGCTGTATCACCATCAATAGCCTGACGTCCTGTGATAATAAGATCATAGTCCAGATTACGGAGTGCTCCTGCGATTGTTGTAGATGTTGCCCATGTATCAGCTCCACCTAATACTCTGTCTGTTACAAGAACTGCATCGTCAGCACCCATAGCCATTGCTTCACGAAGAACTGCATCTGCCTTTGGAAGTCCCATAGTAAGAACTGTAACTTTTGCTCCGGTCTGATCTTTGATTCTTAATGCTGCTTCCAGTCCGGCTTTGTCATCCGGATTCATGATAGCAAGCATTGCTGCTCTATCAAGTGTTCCATCCGGGTTGAATTTTACTCCACCCTTTGTATCAGGAACCTGTTTAATACATACTACGATATTCATGTATTTTCCACTCCTTATATTATTATATTTTCATTCATCGCGGATTACGTTTATTTAAGTAATGCTCCGGATATTACCATACGCTGTACTTCACTTGTTCCTTCGTAGATCTCTGTGATCTTAGCATCACGCATCATACGCTCAACATCGTACTCTCTGATATATCCATATCCACCGAATAACTGAACAACTTCTGTTGTAACAGCCATTGCTGTCTCAGCTGCAAATAATTTTGCTTTTGCTGCTTCTACAGAGTAAACCTTCTGTGTTGCTTTTGCCATAGCTGCTTTATAAACAAGCATCTGTGCAGCTTCAATTCTTGTAGCCATATCTGCTAACTTGAACTGTGTATTCTGCTGTGCTGCAATAGAACGTCCGAACTGTTTTCTCTCTTTTGTATAAGCGATCGCACGATCTAATGCACCTTCTGCAATACCAAGTGCCTGAGCAGCGATACCGATACGTCCGCCATCAAGTGTATGCATTGCGATCGGGAAACCTTTTCCTTCAGGTCCTAACAGATTTTCTTTTGGAATTCTGCAGTCTTCGAAAATCAATTCATATGTGGAAGATCCACGGATACCCATTTTCTTCTCTTTTGTTCCGAAGGAGAATCCTGGTGCACCTTTATCTACGATAAATGCAGAGAAGTTCTTTTTCTTTCTTCCCCTCTTATCTTCTGTAATACTTGTAATTGCGATCACAATGTATACATCTGCAACTTTACCATTGGTAATGAAGCATTTTGATCCGTTTAATACCCATTCATCACCGTCTAATACAGCTTTTGTCTGAGCACCCTGGGCATCTGTACCAGCACCCGGTTCAGTCAGTGCAAATGCACCGAGCTTCTCACCTGTAGCAAGTGGTCTGACATATTTCTGTTTCTGTTCCTCTGTACCATATGTCATAATCGGATCGATACAGAGTGATGTATGTGCAGAAACAACAACACCTGTTGTTGCGCAGACTTTTGATAATTCTTCTACACACATAACATATGTTAATGGATCACATCCCTGTCCGCCATATTCTCTTGGAACCGGAATTCCCATGAATCCATATTTTGCCATTTTCTTTACTGTCTCTGCCGGGAACTGTTCTGTTTCGTCAGTCTCCTGTGCAAGAGGTTTTACTTCGTTTTCAGCAAATTCTCTGAACAGAGAACGCGCCATTTCATGTTTCTTATCTAAACCGAAATCCATGATATTTATAATCCTCCTTGTTTTGCGAAGCAAAATGCGACTGTCCTTACAGGAGCAGAGGATTTAGCCTCCTTGTTTTGCGAAGCAAAATGCGACTGTCCTTACAGGAGCAGAGGATTTAGCCTCCTTGTTTTTACGTAGTAAAAATCCAAGCTCCCCTGAATGGGGAGAAAATTTAGTTTTCTTACTGAGCATCTACCGGTGTTTTTGTGCGGTCTGCATTGTATACATAGAAGCCTTTGCCGCTCTTAGCACCAAGGTTACCGCCACGAACCATTTTACGGATCAATGGGCATGCACGATATTTGCTGTCACCTGTTTCTTTGTAAAGGACATCCATAATTGCGAGGCAGATATCCAGACCGATGAAGTCACCTAACTCTAATGGTCCCATTGGATGGTTTGCTCCGAGTTTCATAGCTGCATCGATTCCTGCGATATCAGATACACCTTCCATCTTAATGAATGCTGCTTCGTTGATCATTGGAATTAAGATACGGTTTACAACGAATCCGGCTGCTTCATTTACCTGTACAGGTGTCTTGCCGATCTCTACTGCGATTTTCTTGATTGCTTCTACTGTTTCTTCCGGTGTATTTACGCCGGCGATCACTTCGATTAATTTCATACGGTCTGCAGGATTGAAGAAGTGCATTCCTACCATAGGACGTGTCAGTCCGTTTCCGATCTCTGTAATAGAAAGACTGGATGTATTAGAAGCAAAGATGCATTCTGGTTTTGCAATCTTATCTAATTCCTGGAATGTTGTTTTCTTAACTCCCATATCTTCAAATGCTGCTTCAACGATGAGGTCGCAGTCTGCACAAAGGTCTTCTTTGAGACCTGGTGTGATTTTAGCAAGGATCGCATCTACTGCTTCCTGTGTCATTTTTCCTTTTTCAACAAGTCTTGCATAACCCTTCTGGATCTTTGCTTTTCCGCCGTCTGCCCATTCCTGTTTGATATCACAAAGTGCTACTTCATATCCTTCTACCTGGGCGAATGCTTTTGCAATACCCTGTCCCATTGTTCCTGCACCAATAACTCCAACTTTCATGATCATTCCTCCTGAAATTTATATTTGTGATATAAATATCTCATTTTTTCTAATACAGCTTTGACATTCATATCATATTGTCATTTTCATATTTACTTTTTAAAATAGATTGGTTACTGCACCAAATCAGTGCAGTAACCATGATTTTTAGTATTTTTCAACGATTGTAGAGCATCCCATTCCGCCACCGATACATAATGTAGCAAGACCTCTGTTAGAACCTCTCTTCTGCATCTCATGTAATAATGTTACAAGGATACGGCATCCTGAAGCTCCTACCGGATGTCCAAGTGCGATCGCACCACCGTTTACGTTAACTTTTGACATATCGAAATGTAAGTCTCTTGCAACTGCGATAGACTGAGCTGCGAATGCTTCGTTTGCTTCGATCAGATCCATGTCATCAATTGTAAGTCCTGTCTTAGCTAATACTTTCTTAGTAGAAGCAACAGGTCCAACACCCATGATCTCAGGCTCAACACCGCCAAGTGCTCCGGCAACCCATGTAGCCATTGGTGTAATACCAAGCTCTTTTGCTTTTTCTTCACTCATAACAACAACTGCTGCTGCACCATCATTGATACCGGAAGCATTACCAGCTGTAACAAGTCCGCCCTCTTTACCTGAGCAGCATCTTAATTTTGCTAAAGACTCTGCTGTTGTACCAGGACGTGGTCCCTCATCTGTTACGAAGTCTACGATCTCTTTTTTAACCTTTACAGGAACCGGAACGATCTCATCTGCAAACTTGCCTTCAGCGATCGCTTTCTCGCATTTCTGCTGGCTGTTTGCTGAGAACTCATCTAATTCTTCTCTTGTGATGCCATATTTATCACATACGTTCTCTGCTGTGATCATCATATGATAATGATTGAATGCATCTGTTAATGCATCGTTAACCATTGTATCGATGATCGTTGCATTGTTCATACGATATCCGAAACGAGCTTTTGTCATAGCATATGGTGCCATTGACATATTTTCCATACCACCTGCAACAACGATATCAGCTTCTCCTGCCATGATCATGGTAGCTGCATCATTGACACATTTCAAACCAGAACCACATACAACGTTGATTGTGATTGCTGGAACTTCGATTGGGAGTCCTGCTTTGATAGAAGCCTGACGTGCAACGTTCTGTCCCTGAGCTGCCTGGATTACACAACCCATCTTAACTTCGTCAACCATCTCTGGTTTAACACCTGCTCTTCTTAATGCTTCTTTGATAACGATTGCACCTAAGTCTGCTGCTGGAGTATTGCTTAATGCTCCACCCATTTTACCAATTGCTGTACGGCATGCGCCTGCTAAAACTACTTTTCTTGCCATTTTTGAATTCTCCCTTCGGTTCGTGGTACAAAATACCGCCCCAGTTTATATATGTGGTATTCTGTTATCTCCGTAATAAAATTGACGAAAAGCACTGTTAATTTTTTAACAATCTTTTGGTAAAAAAAATAAATTTTACGTCATCCACGTTAAATTTACATTTTCTTTTTACTCTCTCCGCTTTCTTATGTATTCAGCGTTTTTATTGGCTTTTCAGTTCTTACTTAGACTACCATATATTATTTTAAAATGCAATACTTTTCTTTTTATTTCATATTTTTTTTATAATCTTATTTCTATTGCTTTATTATCTGACATTTTTTTGTTAAAAAATTATCATTATGAAAATCCCTTTTTTAACGAAAGTGCCCATTTTTTGTGCATTTTTCACAAAAAGGTATTTTAACTTTCGCCTTAACTTACAAAAAGAGTATTTTGGTGTTCTGTACATCATCCACATTTGTATGAAGTATTTTTTACCTTTCAATAGGTTTCGGGTGCCAAAAGGTTCCTTCATAACCTTTTGGCACCCGAATTTTAATAGAATATATGATGTCCGATGATCGTACCCTCAATTCCTTCGATCACTGTCCTGAAGTACAGGCAGTTGTTCGTAATATTTCCGTCCAGTACTTCCTGTGCCGCCTGCAGACAGGTCTTGTTCACACCAAGCTCGAGCCTCAGTGCATAACGTCCACTGGCAACCGGGGAAAACTGTCCGCTCTGATAGATCACGCCCGAAACTGTATTTGGAAAATAGGAGCTTCTCACACGGTTTAGCACAACACTTCCAACTGCAATTTTTCCTTCGTATGGCTCGCCATCCGCCTCACACTGAATGATCGCACCGAGAAGATATAGGTCGCTGTCTCCCGGCACATAATTAAATGCCCCATTATTCTCAGCTTCCTGACGTCTGATTTCTTCCATTCTTGCTGCATCTTCTTTGGCCTTCTGGATTTCTAACTGTTTTTCATATTCTTCCATCTTCTTGATCTGACTGTCAATATCTGACAGTTTGTCCTTTGCATTTGCAAGATCGGAATTTGTCTGGTTGATGTTGGCCTGTGTGGAACTGATCAACGTGTTGACAGAGTTCTGCTTTACTTTCATGTTTGCCTGCAGGGCGAGCAGATTCTGTTCTTCGTCCTGCATCTTCTTCTCCTGCTCTTCCAGTTCACTCTCTTCCTGTGCGATCTGTTCCTGGATCTGTCTGAATTCCTCCAGCTTGGTTCTGTCATAGGAATTGATGGAAGACACATATTCTGTACGGTTTAAAAACTCTGCAAAGGAAGATGAAGTCAGCATAAGCTCCAGCATAGAGACATTCCCATTCTCGTACATATAGCGGATCCGAAGCTTCATATCTTCGTATTGATCTTCTGACTGTTTCTTTGCTTCCTCAAGCTCGTCCTTTGTCTTTTCAATCTCATCCTCCAGATTGGAAAGCTCCTTTTTCTTGTCGTTGATCTGCGACTCCAGATCATTGATCGAAGATACGATATTGGACATCTGTCCATTCAATGAATTCAGATCACTTTCCAGATTGTCTTTTTTCCCTGAGATATCATCGATCTGATTCTGTGCATCATTTTTCTGGTCTTTCAGATGATTGATCTTATCTTTTGCATTATTAATATCTTCCTGCGTTACTCCTGCATATGCAGTTGTTACAGTTAGCAGGCACGCCACTGCCAGCCCTGCCATGATTCTCTTAAATGAGATTCTTCCCATAAATACCTCGTCGTTTCTATTGTGCACTGGTCAGATAACTGGATACACAGTAAAGTGTCTGACCATTGTAGTCTACCCTGGACCAGCCGTAGTCCGTATTGATTCCGGTTCTGGTGATCACTTCTCCGTTCTTTAAAGTTACAACAACAGCCGCATCCGGATTCGTCACGCTCGGAAGTGTCCTAAGATTCACTTCGATCTTGGCAGTCACAAGATCACTGCACGCTGTGAACTTTGTCTTCAGTCCATCTCCGGAAGCTGAACCGTCAGCTGCCGTAGAAGAAGTATCTGTATTCGTATTGGACACCGGTGCAGAATATCCCAGATCTGTCGTCAGATAACTGGAAACTGCATACAATGTCTGTCCATTGTAGCTGACTCTCGACCATCCACTGTTGCTGATACCGGTACGTGTGGCAGTTTCTCCATTGTTTAACGTTGCTACCACCGTGGCATCCTGTCCCTGGCTTGGTATATTTCTCAGATTCGTGGACTGTTTTGCTGTGACTGTTTCATTTACGTCCGAAAATTTCATAAGAGCTTCTGCATCTGCAGTCGCTTTCTCCGGTGCCACATCACTTTTGGCATCTGCAGTCCCCTCATATCCAAAATAAGCGATATCAATATCTACCGGCTTGCCAATCCCGGCAACCGTTCCCTGATTGGTATACTGCCACATGGCATGTACACCGGTATAGCTTGACACATCTCCAGGCTGGTAGGATGTTGCCGGATACTGTGATACCCAGATTTTAAACGTCTTCTCAATCCTTGATGTGTCCCATTTGGCATCCCCTGTCATCTCGTTTTTTGCCGCATAGAACATCGGTGTATAACCTCTGTTATAAATTTCATTCATAAATGCGATCGCAATATCCGTACGCTCTGCCTGGGTGAGATTGTACTGTCTGCTGTCTGCATTTTCAAACCCTTCACAATTGAATGCAACAGGATAAGTGATCTGATACTGTGAAATATAATCAGCTACCCAGTCCGCCTCCTGCACTGCCTCCTCCTCGGTAACAGCTGTTGAAAAGAAGTACGCTCCAAGTTTAATTCCATAAGCCTGGGCTTCCTGCATATTGTATCTAGCATTGGAATCTGCAGTGATCTCACCGGTCTTCGCTGTGCGGTAACCAACACGCACCATTGCAAACTGAACACCGGACGCAGCCACCTGGCTCCAGTCGATCGTTCCCTGATATCTTGCAACATCAATTCCAAAGGTTGTCTCGCCCGACTCTGCAACGCTTCCTGATGATAATAATTCAGAAACATCGACTGCTGCTCCTTCTTCCGAACTCATATTACCATTCTGCGGATCCGCTGTATCTTCCTCCTGTGTATCCTCTGCCACTTCTGTTGTTTCTGTTTCCTTTATAGCTTCCTGTTCTGTCACTTCTGTCACTTTGCCATTTCCTGCAGCGGCCGGTTCCGTATTCTTGTCTTTCCTGCCTCTTCCCATGAAAAACAGTGCTCCGATCACAATCACCAGAAGTACTACTACGATCAGGATCGGCAGAATAAAACGCATATCCCGTGGTTCCTCGTTAATAAAATCCAGATCATCTTTATATTTCTTCATATCCATTCCTCCATTTGTCACGCCCAAATATATGATCACAAATATGATTGATTTTCTTTCTGTACAGTAGAAAATTATATCATATCAACTACCATAAATAAACCCCGGAGTTAATCCGGGGTGCAAATTACCGGCTGCAATTGTTTTCCGCTTAATGCGGATTCGATCGTATCCGGCAGAAGTTCCATTTTTGCGACCAGTGAATTGGGTTTACTTTTACAGTTGTCCTGTCCAAACGGAACAAAATAGATATTTTTTGTGTTCATAAGCATTCCGATATTTTTAAAGTTAGCCCCAAGTGCGTCATTCGTCGAAATGGAGATCACCAAAGGTTTCCCATTGCGCATGTGTGCCTTGGCTGCCATAAGGACAGGTGTATCCGTGATCCCATTACAAAGCTTTGCGGCTGTATTTCCGGTGCATGGTGCGATCACCATTATATCAAGGAAATTGTTCGGACCGATCGGTTCTGCATCACTGATCGTCCTTATTCCCTCATTTCCTGTTATGTTGCAGATCCCTTCCACATAATCCCTGGCACTTCCGAATCTCGTATCGCAGGTCTGGGCATTCAATGAAAAAATAGGGATCACGTTTGCCCCAAGCTCTGTCAGATGCTGTATTTCTTTCCTTGCTCTTGAAAACATGCAAAAAGATCCTGTAATCCCAAATCCTATATTGCATTTTGAAAAATCCATCTGTCTATCCTTTCACTTTTACTTTCACTTTTTCCTCGTCATACTCTTTCAGACACCCTGTTTTTTGTTCAAATCTTGTAATTGCACGTTCCAGAATATAAGCACTTTCCTTTGGTGCATACTTTCCCGGAAGTCCCAGCGCCTGCTCTGCCCGGATCCCATATTCTTTTGCACATGCAAAGTCTGTTCCTCCGGATCCTGACGCGATGTCCAGTATATAAGCATCCCCCGGCAGCTCCTTTATGATCAGATCCGTCACAACCGGTGCCGGGACAGTGTTCACCAACATGACAGCTCCCATTGCCTCCTCCGGTCCGAATGCAAAATCCACTGCATAGAATCCGTCTTCCTTGGCTTTTTTTCTCACCTCGCGCCTTCTCGCAAGCACTGTAACTCTCGCACCAAGGCTTCTTAATTTTGATGCGATCGGCATTCCGCAGTTTCCGTATCCGGTCACGATGATTTTTGCACCTTCTATATTATAAGGACTGTGCTCGATCAGTTCTTTGACCACACCTTCCGCTGTTGCCACTGCGTTTTCCTGTGCTACAGCCACATCCTTCATAAAATCAAGATACCGTATTCCTCTCCGTTTAAAGATCTCCTGTTGTTCCTCTTGGAAGCATCCTCCGAAAACCAGTGTTTCTTTCTTCAAATCTTTATTTAAAATCTCATGCAGCACAGCCTGATCCAATATTTTTGAAACAGGGATCGGAAGGATCAGCATTCTGGCATCATCCAAAAAATGACCAAGTTTTTTCAGCTGTTCCGTCAGGATCCCAGTGTTTCTGATATCAAGGCAGCGTACATGGTACCCTTTTTTCGTCAGCAGCTCCGCCAGATAAACCTGGCGCATATCACTGATCAGAAGTATTACCTGTTGTTCCAAATCTTTCCACGCTCCCTTCACAATATTATATGAAAAATCAGCTTTCCTGTTCCGGTTCCTTCCATATTTCCGCTTCCAAATTTACCGCTTTTATGTTTTCTTTGTTTTATATATTTTCTGAATATTTTATGTAATTCATCCAATTATTCCTCTATTTAAATATTTTTTTATTTTTTTCTAATTTTAGTATTGACATTATTGTATTTATCTGTTATAACATAATTAACAAAAGAACAGAGAACAAAGAAAAAAATATAAGAGAAAGGAAGGTACAGACCACCAGAAACTTAACGAATTACCCAAAACAATATTAAAAGAAAAGAGGTACGGACCACCAAAATATTAATTGCATTCGCTTTTCACTTCAACAAATGAAAAGAAAACATGACTCTCCTAATAAAGGAACAAATGAATTAGTATCAGACCAGGAAGTATTTCTTATATGATACAATTCCAAATGTCATAAGAAAACAGAAGTTCAGGATTGAGGAAAAAACGAAGAAGTCCGAAAAAAACTGGTAAGTATTCCAGAAGAGATTTTATCAAATGATAAGATCAGAAAGTATTAAGAAGAAGCAGGAAACTAGAACAGATTCAAGAAAAAGCAATAGGACGCTAGGGCAGATTCAAGAAGAAGTAATAGAAAACAAAAGCAGATTCAAAAAAAATATCATATGTAAAGAAATATGATAAAAAAAACTGAATAACGAGGTATAGTCCAATGGATGAAATAGTTTAGAAGGCGACATTGATAATTTAAAAATTACAATGTCGCCTTTCTCATTATCTGTTTCTTATAATTGTGTGATCACAAAGATATCATAAATTGCTTTGATCGCATTTTCAAAATCACTGTTGCTTACACCGATAATAATGTTCAATTCCGATGATCCCTGATCGATCATTTTAACATTGATATTGGCATGTGCTAATGCAGAGAAAATTCTTCCGGCTGTACCACGTGTGGATTTCATTCCGCGTCCTACTACTGCGATCAGTGCCAGATTGCTTTCCAGTTCTATACTGTCTGGCTTTGCATATCGATGGATGGCTGAAATTACAGCCTGCTCTTTCCCCTCAAATTCCGGCTGATGAACAAAAATTGTCATAGTGTCGATTCCGGATGGCATATGCTCGAAGGAAATTCCATTCTCCTCAAATGCTGTAAGGACTTTTCTGCCAAATCCAATTTCTGCATTCATCATATCTTTATCGATATTCACAGATACAAAGCCTTTCTTACCGGCAATACCTGTGATTGTATACTGTGGCTGATGACAGGTGCTTTCTACGATCCATGTACCTTCTGCTTCCGGATCATTCGTATTACGGATATTGATCGGGATTCCGGCTTTTCGTACCGGGAATACGGCATCCTCATGTAACACGCCTGCACCCATATAAGAAAGCTCACGGAGTTCACGATATGTGATCGTCTTGATCGGTTCCGGATTCTCGATGATCCTTGGGTCTGCGATCAGAAATCCTGATACATCTGTCCAGTTCTCATAGCAGCTTGCATGTACCGCTCTTGCTACAATAGAACCTGTGATATCAGATCCGCCACGGGAAAATGTCTTGATCGTGCCGTCTTCTTTTGCCCCATAGAATCCCGGAATGACTGCACGTTCTGTCTTTGCAAGACGTGCTGATAACACCTCATCTGTTTTCTCCGGCATAAAATTGCCTTCTTCATCAAAAAAGATCACTTCCGCTGCATCAATAAATTCATAACCAAGGTATTTTGCCATAATAATACCATTTAAGTATTCCCCACGGGACGCAGCATAATCAACCCCGGCTTTATTTTTAAAATTCTCAGAAATCTTCTGGAACTCACTCTCTAATGAAAGCTTTAAATTCAGTCCGTTAATGATCGAATCATAGCGTTCCTTAATCTTCATAAGCGGAACACGGAAATCCTCTTCATTCTCCGCAATATCATAACATGCATATAACATGTCAGTGACTTTTGTATCCTTGGAATTTCTTTTTCCAGGTGCACTTGGCACAACGTATTTTCTCTCTTTATCTGCAGTAATGATTTTACCAACTTTTGCAAACTGTTCTGCACTTGCAAGAGAGCTTCCACCGAATTTTACAACTTTAATCATTCTCTTAGCTCCTTCGATTCCGTTTGTCTTTATCAGAATATCCTTTATATTAACATAAAAGCCTGGTTCGTCAACTGATTTTTCTCCAAAAAATCCTCTTTTTTATGAAATTTTGTACTTTTTTAATGATATTTTTTTGTATCATAATTTTCGATTATAGATTCTAAAATCAGAAGTAATATTGCTTTGTATAACATTTAACGGGCACGCAGTCCACTTGCAAGGACATCTGCCAGCTCCAGAACTCTCTGCATTGCGTTCCTGTAGATGGCTATATTTTTTGCATACTCACCATCCAGGTAGGTTTCCATCTGCTGTCGTTCCAGATCAAGCTGATCGTAAAACATTTTTCGTAATTCCTCTTCCTGGTAAGCCGGTGTCTGCCTGCTTAACACAGCTGCTGCTTCCTCGGCATTTGTATACCAATTTTCCATTATCTCTCCGGAATAAGTGATATCTTTTTGCAATTCTGCTGCCACTTTTTCTGTCAGCCATAAATGTTCCATAAAAAGTTTCCGCAGACGCTGCACAACAGATGCAGGATAATAGGACGCATAGATGCTTAAAATCGTTTCGATATTTTTTTGCACAGCATCTTTCCAGTCGTTCTTTGCTGCAAGATTTTCAAAAATTCCGGTCAGATAAAACTTCATATAAGTAATCTGATCCATCCATGCCATCCTCATCTGCTCCGTAAGATCTGTTTTCTTATTATTGGACGGAAGCATTCCGGAAGGCTTGTTACTTTGGGACGGTCTGTTTTCAGATGGACGGTCATTTCCGGATGATGGCAGATTTCCCGGTCGTCCTCCCGGAATCGGAATGATAATCGGACCGATATCTTTCTTTTCCTCTTCATATCCTTCACCCGGACAGATTGTAAGCTTCATTCCTTCCTTCAGATTATATGGGTTTATGCCTGAATTCAGTAAAATTAATTCTGTAACCGTTGTGTGAAACTGCTTTGAAAGTTTGTACAGTGTGTCACCTTCCTGTACATGGTAGCTGATTCGATTCTGACAATACATATTCGCTATCCATAAATTATTTTCAGATTATCTTATGTACTTTTATGAATTATGTTACATACGCATGCCTGATCTTAGGTAATTGTCTGACCCGATCTATGTAAAATGATATCTTATCGTTAAATAAAGTTGGCAAATATCATGGATGCAACGACAGTAAGAAGTCCGGCTACAGCAATAGACAGACTGCTCATTGCTCCTTCTATCTCTCCTAACTCCATGGCTCTTGCCGTACCTGCTGCATGAGATGAGGAACCGATTGCAATACCTTTTGCAATTGGCTCTTCAATATGAAAAATTTTCAATATAGTGTCTGCCATGATATAACCAAAGACACCTGTAACAACGATCACTGCTACTGTGATCGTCACATAACCACCAAGCTCTTCGGATACGCCCATACCAATTGCAGTTGTGATCGATTTTGGAAGCATTGTAACATACTGTGCATGATCAAAATGGAAGATCAATGCCATGATCAGCACACAGGATACACTTGTGATCACTCCTGACACAATTCCCGCTATTACTGCCCTCACATTTTTCTTGAGGAGCTCAAACTGTTCATAAAGCGGTACTGCCAAGCATACGGTTGCCGGTGTCAAAAGGTAACTGATATATTTCGCACCTTCATTATATTTGGCATAATCCACATGAAATACTAACAGAAAAATAATCACCGCTACAATTGATATTAAAAGCGGATTAAAAATTGCATGCTTAAATTTTCTCTTCAGCCAAAGGCCAAGCTCATATGTCAGAAGGCTGATCACAACACCCATAAAAACGGAATCTGTAAAAAAATCTTTCATTGTTTAAACCTCTCCTTCTTTCTTTTTTCCTTTTCGTATGATCCACTGTGTGAGGCTTCCGGACACAGCCATTACAATGACTGTTGAGATCAGTGTGATCACAACCACCTGTATCCAGATTGGTTTTAACGTATCCCAGGAATCCAGCAGTCCTACACCTGCCGGGACAAACATTAACGGCATGATCTCTATCAGAAAGTTACTGGTCTCTTTGATGTCTGATACTTTCAGTATTTTTAATTCCAGTGCAAGAAACAGCAGAATCATTCCATATATACTTGCCGGTATTGAGAGCGGTATCATATATTTTAAGAGTTCTCCTAAAAAAGAAAGCAACAGGATAATCATAAACTGTCGAACATATTTCATTATTTTTCTCCTTTTTCGTTTTGTCATCTTATTTTTACGATTTCGTATGATACCACTGCTTAATCAGAATCTCAATACTTATTTTCTATTTTCTGTCATTTTTCTACTACTTTTTTCCAATATTTTTCTTACTTTCCAATGCTCCCGTCAACGCATATCCTATATTTGCAAACAGTCCTGGCGTGATCGGATTTCTGAGTGGTGAAAATATTTTTTTATATTCATTTTCTTTCTCCAGAACCAGATCTGACAAAATCATTGCCGAAAGCATTGGTCCTGTCATGCCACCTTTTCCAAATCCGGCTGCCACGTATAAATCCGGTGTGCTTCTGCTATATTGTCCGATATAAGGTCTCTTATCCAGACTCCGGTAATCCCATGTCTCAAGGCCGTATTGTTCAACACTGCCCGGGAAATACTCTTTTGCAATCTCATTAAGCATATCCCTGCTGTTTCTTCTGATTTTGTCTCTGCTGGCTTTTCTGATTCCTGTGTGGTCACCAGCCTCTCCCAGAATCAAATACTCCTGAAAATTCTGTATTCCAAGTCCCAGATTATCTGCTTCAAAATATATCCCCTGCAGCCTTTTTTTATTTTGGGCAGCCAGCTGATAAGTCTGATACGGACGCAGCTTTAAGCCATAAAATCCCCGCATGTTTATAAAAGGAAAATGTGTGGCAATAATCACTTTTTCGGCTGTAACGGAGCCGTGTTCTGTCAACGCCAGATATTCTGTCATCTCACGCACTTTGGAATGCTCATAAATTTTCAGATTTTTGCTGATCCCAGCTGCAAATTTCAGCGGATGAAACTGTGCCTGTGCCGGGAAACGTATTGCTGCTTTTACTTCAAATGGCAAATCCGTATCTTCCATATACTCTGCATGATAGCCCAGACTGCTCAAAGCCTGTATCTCACTTTCCAGTTTTCTTCTGTCTATGACAGAATAAAGGTAAGAATCTGTTTCCTTCATATCACATGCGATCACCTTTCCCAGCTCTTTATAGCAGGAAACAGCCTTCAAGTTAGCATTCAGAAATAATTCTGCATTTTCCTGTCCAAGCTTCTGCAGTATCTTTTCATAAATCAATCCCGGCTGTGCCGTGATCGCCGCAGATGCATTTGCTGTCGCCCCCTGACAGATCGTGTCTTTTTCCAGCAAGCAGTAATCTGCCCCTGCCTTCTGCAGAAAATAAGCACACAAAATACCTGTCATTCCTCCGCCAATAATTAAAACCTGTGTTCTGATATCTTTTTCCAGTGCCGGAAATTCCGGCATCCTTACACCTTCTGTCCATAGCGAACCCATCTTCTCCTCCTCCCATTCTGCATATATTCAAGGATAATTGCGAAACTCCCCGTACTTTTTTTAAATTGTTCAAAATTAACAAAAACATTCAAGACACGCTCTCGCTACGTGTCGCTCGCAACGGTACTAAGAAGCCAGGCACAACCTACCGTTGTACCAGCCTTCTAAGTGCCGGCGGCTCCCCAGTGTCTTTCATGTCTTTTGTTAATTTTTCACAATTCAATTCAGATTTCTATGAGTTTCGCATTGTCTATGAAGATTCAGGTGTCAAAAGGTCTGCATTTAAATTTATACTAGCAGACCTTTTGACACCTGAATCCTATGAATATATTATTGGTAGATTTCCCCGATTTATTCCCTTTTTAAACTACATGGGCAGATTTGAATATTTCTGCAATCGTATCTGCCTGGCATATGCTTTGGGGAATACTTGAAATTCTAGATTTATCAGGTTTCTTTTTGGTTCTTCCTGATGATTTGTATTTGTTCAAAGATATGCAGTCCACCTTACGTGTCCACTTGCAGCAAACACTTTGTGAGTACATCGTGTGGGCGTTAATGCTGCTATATAGGCAGAAGAGCGGCTCGAAAATAATCTTAACGAAGTGGTTTTATTTTTGAGCCGCAATAATCAATGCCGATAGCAGCATTTACACCCACCAGAGGTACGAACAGTGTCTGCTGCAAGTGTGCACGTAAGGTGGGCTGCATATCTTTGAATATAAATCATCAGGAAGAATCAAAAAGAAACCTGATAAATCTACACAATTTTTGCAAATTTAACCCAAAGCACGTACTAAAAGATACGATTACAGAAATATTGGAATCCGCTTATTTAGTTTGATTATCAAAATACTATTGACAAGAGAAATAGAATGCAGTATAGTTTGCAATAGTTTGACTTTCAAATTATTTTAGAATGGAGATTTTTATGAGTTTAAGAATTATTATTGACTCTGCCTCTGATCTTACAAAAGAACAGGCAGATGCCCTGCATTTAGACTTTTTACCTTTAAAGACAATTTTCGGAGAAGAAGAATTTCTTGACGGCATTACTTTAAATCATGAACAGTTTTATGAAAAACTGATTGAAAGTGACTGTATGCCTACAACAAGCCAGGTTTCTCCGCATGATTTTGAGCAGGTATATGAAGATGTAAAAAAGAATGGTGATACTGCTGTCGTTATCACACTTTCCGGTAAGCTTTCCGGAACATATCAAAGTGCCCATATTGCATTAGAAGGCTATGAAGATTGTGTTACGATCGTAGACAGTGAAAATGTATGCCTTGGTGAACAGATTCTTGTTATGTATGCCTGCAGGCTTCGGGATGCTGGTGCCACAGCCACTGAGATTGCTGATACATTAAACAGCAAGAAAAAAACAGTGCGTACGGTTGCACTTCTTGACACACTGGAATATTTAAAACGTGGTGGAAGGATTTCAAAAACAGCAGCACTTGCCGGTAATTTACTTTCCATTAAACCGGTCATTGCGATTGAAAATGGTGAAGTTGCAATTCTTGGCAAAGCACGCGGTTCCAAAAATGGCTGCAATATGTTAAGAGAAGAGATCACAAAGTATCATGGCATTGATTTTTCCATGCCGGTCTGCCTTGGATATACCGGACTGGATGATAAGCTTCTGCAAAAGTATATAAAAGACAACTCTGATCTCTGGGTTTCCAAAGTAGATAATCTTCCGATCAGTTCCATTGGAAGTACGATTGGAACACATACAGGTCCAGGTGGAATCTGCGTTTCCTTTTTCAGTGCAGAGTAATTTTCTATCATATAAAAAGTCCCAGCATAAATAATCTGAAAAACTGGTCAGATTTCTTATGCTGGGACTTCTTTTTTTATTCATTTGTTCCTGATCGGGTCAGTCTGTCAGCTTGTAATCTCTCCCGGATTCTTAGCAAGATTCATGACTTCCTGTAATTCGGCTCCTTCAACCGGTGCATTTCCATAACTGATATGCTTACCATCTTCTCCAATGCCTCCAAGAAGACGTACATCTTTCTCTTTGGTCATCTCAATTGTGTAGTAATGTGCTTCATCCTTCTTAGGATTGTAAGTAATATATACACGGTAGCAAAGTGGCGGAACAAGTCCATTATCCGGGAAATCTACACGGATCAGTGTCAGTTCCTCTGAGATATCCAGTGCCATAACAGAATAATCATCTTCTGAATATGGATAGAGCTTAGGCTCTTTGAACGCTGCAGCAAAGATTTCATTCACAAACGCTTCTTTTTCATCACACAACCTGTTTACAAACTCTGCCTTTTCTGTATAAAGACGCTTTGGAATAATAGAAAATTCTGTCTGATTTTTCACAAATGCCTGAAACTGCTGTGGTGTCATCTTAACCTGCTTTGGCGGTTCCTTGGCCATTTTCTCATCTGCCTCATGCAGCTTCTGTACAAGTTCTATTTTCAATACGAGATTATCTGTAAATGGATTAATGACCATGCCGGATAATTTCAAATTCGGATTTGCTGCCACACTGTTGCATGCCGGGAATGGCATGCTTAATAATGCCTGGCTTTTTGGAGCTTTTTCCATCTGTGCTTTGGACGTATATACTACAAAAAACTGTTCACCGGAGCCACTTTTCAAAAAGCACGGTACTGGCTTATCAGGTGCCTGTAACATTGCAGGAACAAGCAGTTTTGTCGGGCGTAACAGGTTTAATACTGTTGTAAGGTTTTCCTTTGTATTCTCCTTTGCATATTCCCTGATCGCCTCTTCAAGCTTGTCATTCGTTATCTCGATCGTCATTTTCTCTTCCATAATATAAATGTCCTTTCCTGTCGCCGTCGGGCGGATTCGCCAGATTCACAGCCCGTAACTTTCGTGATCTGCCTGCCCTTATGTAAGTATTATAATATTAACACATCACACATATATTTGAAATATTTAATTACAGCTGCTCTAACAGCCCCGGCAATTCCGAAAGACTTCGGATAGAATAATCCGGCTGTGCTGCTATGCCTTCTGTCGTCTTTTCATGCGGATTAAACCAGATTGTCTTTAATCCAGCGTTTTTTCCACCCAGGATATCAGAGCTTAAGCTGTCGCCTACCATAACGGTTTCTTCCAGTTTAAAATCCGGAATGTGTGCAAAACAATACTCAAAAAAGTTCTTATCCGGCTTATGAAAACCTATTTTTTTTGAAATAAAAAAATCATCAAAATATGGTTTGATCCCTGATTCTTCAATCCGCCTTTTCTGTACTTCATAGGTTCCGTTAGAAGCTGCATATAGCCGATATTTTCCATGAAGCTGTTGCAGCAGTTCCATCGCGCCGTCTATTTTCTCATGTTCGAACGCAAGGTTTTTCTCATAACGCTTTGCAGTCTCCTCCGGTGATGCCACGATACCGAATTCTTCAAAAAAGATCCGGTAACGGTTTATTTTCACCTGCTCCTGTGTAAGTTCTCCTAATTCCAGTAACTTCCACTGTGAAAGATTGATCTCACTGTATCTGGCCAGTCTGTCTTCGGTTGGTTCGATTCCTTCAGACAACAATGCTTTTTTGAGTGCCGCATGCTCTGCTGCATGAAAATCGAGAATGGTATCATCAAGATCTAATAAAATGGTCGTTATCATTGGTCTTCCTGTTCTATCTGTCATCTTAATCTAATAACATCTCAACACATCCATACATACCTGCATCGTTTCCCAAATCTGCCAGTGCAAATTTTGTATCACGGCAAGCCATGAAGGATGTCTCTACATAGTGTTTTTTAATATTATCCAGTAAGATCTCACCTGCTTTGGAAACACCGCCACCGATAACGATGATCTCAGGATTTACAACACATGCGATATTGGAAAGTGTGGAGCCTAAAATCTTGCACACTTCATCTACCAGTCCAAGTGCGATCGCATCCCCGGCCTTTGCCGCATCAAATACGTCTTTTGCAGTAAGATTCTCAATCGCACGGATTGTTGTGTCTTCTGTTGTCTTGGCAAGCTTTCTCTTAGCGAGACGAACGATACCGGTTGCTGATGTATACTGCTCCAGACATCCATACTGTCCACAGTTACATGCTTCGATCTCATCATTATTCACAGTGATATGTCCAATCTCACCACCGGCTCCGTTGAAACCGGCTACGATCTTGCCATCAACAATGATTCCACCGCCAACACCTGTTCCGAGTGTTACCATGATCACATCTTTGGAGCCTTTTGCTCCACCCTGCCACATTTCACCAAGTGCAGCAACGTTTGCATCATTTCCAACTTTTACTTTCAATCCTGTGAGACTTTCTAACTCCTCAGCTACATTTACAACACCCCATCCGAGGTTTACACAACGATGGACGATTCCCTGGCTGTCAACCGGTCCCGGAACACCAATTCCGATTCCCTGAACTTCATCTTTGCTGATGGCTTCCTGTGCCAGTTTATTATCAACTGCTTTTGCAACATCTGATAAAATGGATTCTCCGTTATTCTCTGTGTTTGTCTTGATCTCCCATTTATCAAGCATTTTGCCTGTTGTTTCAAAAAAACCGATTTTGCAGGTTGTTCCGCCAATGTCTACTCCAAATGCATATTTTTTCATGATTCATTCTCCTGATTCTTTATATTTATATTGGATATATCGTATATCCCTGACTACATTTCTTTAATCATAACTTTTCACAATTTATCTGTCAATGTAATTATTTGCAGTGAAAATTTTTATAAATTCCAACCGTATCATCTGTATTTCAAACAGGCAGCTCCACTTTATGATAAGAGATCCCCAACTTATTCAGTAATTCCATTTCCCTTTTCTGACAGGTGAATATCAAAATCTGGTTTCCAAGCTTTCCCAATGTTTTTAACGTGTACAGTAAACGTTCATCATCATACATGGCAAAAGCCTCATCCAAAAGAATCGGCAGCTGTTCCTCCTTTGTTACGACATTGCCAACTGCAATACGAAGTGCCAGATAAATCTGCTCTAATGTTCCCCGGCTTAATGCCTCAGGCACTACTTCCCTGCCCTCGGTCTGCACAGACAGACGTCCTTTTTCATTCAGCCGGACACTGTCATACTTTCCTGCTGTAAATAAAGAAACCATCCTTGAGATCTCCTCATTCAGCATATCTTCCATCTGCTCATAATAGCTTTTTGAAATTCTTAGGATCTCATCGCAGGCCATCTGAAGTGCCAGGATATCTTCCTCACGCCTTCTCATACTCTCTGTTCTGGCACAGCTTTTTTGTATCTCTTCTTCTATATTAAAAAGTCGTGTTTCTTTTTCCTGCAGGGTGTCTCTCAGATCTGAAATCACATGCTGCAGCATATTCTGGTCCGGTTCTTCCCCGGAAGTATCTCCCTGACCGTTCTCCTCCTTAGAACTCTCCCCTGTGCGTTCTGTTTCATTCTGCTTTCTTATTCTCATGCCAAAGCAAAACAGGATCAAAGCAAATACCAGAGACACGATCACTCTCATCCAATTCGTCTGCCCCGCAAAAACCTCTGCAAGGACAAGAACAAACATAATGATGATTACCGGAAAGAATAGCAGTATACTGTCCGTATTCCCCCTGCTCTTTTTTCGGATGCCATGATTTTTTGATTCTTTTTCTGCTGCTTCTTTCGTATATTGCTTCTTCTCTTCTATACTTTGCAGCTCTCTTTCGTATTTTGATACCGTCTGCCGGAATCCTTCACATTCTTCCTCGAGCATTCTTTTCTCGATCCCAAGCCTCTCTGCTTTCACATTCTGCTCTCTGATCTTCGAATCCTGAATTTTTTGCAATTCTTTTTTCCTTGCAAGAAGTGCCGCAGCGGCATCGGTAACAGGCACACTGCCATCGGTTCCGTCGGTCGCCCTTGCAAGATACTCTGAAAGCATTTCTGACATCTTTGCTCCCGTTGCCGCACCTGACTGTGGGATGTCATATGTTGACTCGTATGTTTCTCCTGTCACACCTCCAAGCAGCATGGCAAGATCACCATATGCAACCGACAATTCTTCCCCATCTCCCTCGTTACGCAGATAATCTTTCTTCTCTTTTGAATAAAAATTTCTTTCCAGATAAAAAGATTCGCTTCCAACGGAAAACTTTAACGCACCGGAATAAAAGGAGGAAGCGTGCCATGGCTCATACTGGTTGTAATCCGAAGCCGCCGCCACTCTTCCTCTTCCTTTTTCCATTCCGAATAACATCGATTTCAAAAAAGTATGTAATGTCGTTTTTCCTGATTCATTTCTTCCATAGATCACATTGATCCCAGGTTCAAATGTGATCGTTTTGTTTTGTAATTTCCCAAAATTAAATATTTTCGCTTCTTTTATCTGCATATCTGATTTCCTAACAAGGCTTCCACTCCATATTCCAGTGCTTTTGCAGCAATCGGATCCGCTTTCTTTTGCATTTCCAGAATATATGCTCCCAGAAGTGCATTCTCATGTTCCTCATATAATTTTTCATAATTATAATCGGGAACCAGAGATTCCGTAACAGAAACGATCCTGTCTTCTTTTTCTATTTTTTCCAGATCGATTTTCAGATCCGGATCGGCTCTTCCCTGCAAAGTCAGGCAAAAATACCGGTAAGCCGGCTGCGATGCAGCCAGCTCCCGGATTTCGCTGTATAAATCATATTCCGTTGTCCCTGGTGTTACCCGGATAATCTCGTGACAATATTCACAATTTTTGATAGAGAAAAAGGCAGTCTCGCAATGCTCCTTATCCATATCGATCATCCAGTATCCATGCGGTCCGATATCACCACAATCTGTCGGTTCCAATGAACCCGCCATTACCGCACGCTTTCCGGCAAGATATCCGGCCTTGTGGATATGTCCGGCCGCCACATAATCAAATCCGTTTTTCAATATCTTTTCCGCTGAAAACGGAATGTGCTTTTCATCACCGCCATGTGCCAAAAGCACATTGATCCGGCTCTTATTCTGCGGTCTGACCTCATCATAGAGCGGTTGTTTTATCTCTCTTTGCCAATAGCTGAGTCCATAAAATGTCACATTCTGCTCTGGAAAATCAAAACAGGTGATCTCCTCCATTGGGAAAAAGTATACATTATCCGGAAAGTCACTGGTTCTGTAGTAAGAATTCTGCTGGATATAATCATGATTTCCTGCCATCATAATTACTTTGGTATCCGGTATTTTCTGAAAAAGTCCAAAAACTTCCTTTAATTCTCTCTTCAACGGCTGTTTATGAAACAGATCCCCTGAGATCAGAAGAAAATCCACTTTTTCTTTTGCAGCGGTCTTTATCACTCCTGCAAAAGAATCCCAGATTTCCTGTGCCCTTCTTTCACTCCATGGCTTACCTGCATCCGGTCTGACACCAAGATGCACATCCGATATATGTATAACCTTCATAATCCTCCTTGTTTTGCGAAGCAAAATCCGAACCCGCTGGTGAGGAGAGGATTTAGTCTCCTTGTTATGCCAATGCTGCATTTACCACCTTAAAACAGTCGCACCCCAGGTAAGTCCTGCTCCAAAGCCTGCCAATACAATATTCATTCCTTTTGTTAGCATACCATGATTTCGGACATTATCAAGTAAAATCGGCACACTGGCTGCAGAAATATTGCCACATTCCTGTAAATTTGTCGGAAACTTCTCCATCGGCTGTCCAAGACGTTTGGCCACGGATTCAATAATACGATAGTTTGCCTGATGAAGCAGGAACAGATCGATCTGATCCATGGACAGTCCGCTTTTTTCCACAGCACTGCAAATTGCCTCCGGAACAGTTTTTACTGCAAACTTATATACCTCCTGTCCATTCATTGCGACGTAATCTGTTTTTTCATCTATTGCAGCCGTAAAAGGATTTCTGGCGACACGGGCATTGCAGTTTAACACATCCCCTCGGCTTCCATCTGATCCCTGCACCATTGAAAGTAATCCTTCCTCTTCCACACTGGATAATACAGCGGCTCCTGCACCATCACCAAAAAGGACACATGTACTTCTGTCTGTCCAGTCCATCATTTTAGAAAGTGTTTCTGCTCCTATGACCAGTGCGTGCTTCCACCGGTTGTGTTCTAAATAGATTGCTGCTGTATCTAAGGCAAATAAAAAACCGGAGCAGGCCGCATTGATATCAAATGCCACGGCTTTGCCTGCTCCGAGATTTTTCTGCACTTCACATGCCAGCCCAGGGAGATACTTATCTGCTGATACGGTAGCAGCGATTATGATATCCACATCCTCTGCTGTTATCCCAGCACTTTTCAACGCTTTTTCCGAAGCCTCTGTGGACATTCCTGTTGTTGTCTCGCTGACACATAAATGCCTCGCTTCTATACCGGTTCTTGATCGGATCCACTCATCCGAAGTGTCAACAATCTGGCTCAGATCTTCATTCGTGATGCGAAGCTTTGGCAGATAACTGCCGGTTCCGGTTATTTTTACTTTCATAATTAATTACGATACCTTTCTTCTCTATAAATTTCGGAATCTTGCGTAGCGCTCCTTCGCAAGCTGTTCTCCTGTTTTTCCATTCTGACGTTTTAAGAATGCTTTTATTTTCCCTTTCATGCAACGTGAGATCGATTCACAGGCCTTTTCGTCTGCCATTCCATATTCCGGCAGGATTTCTTCGATTATATGAAGTTCTTTGAGATCCTGTGCTGTGATCTTCATAATCTCACTTGCCTCTTTTGCACGCTTTCCGTCTTTCCACAAAATGGATGCAAAACCTTCCGGCGACAAAATGCTGTATGTAGCATTTTCCAACATCCAGACTTCATTTCCGACAGCAAGTGCGAGTGCGCCGCCGCTTCCGCCTTCTCCGATCATAAGACAGAGTACCGGCACCTTCAAAGAAGACATTTCATACAGGTTTCTTGCAATTGCTTCCCCCTGTCCTCTTTCCTCGGCTTCCATTCCGCAATATGCTCCTGCTGTATTCACAAAGGTAATGACCGGTCGATGGAATTTTTCTGCCTGCTTCATCAGACGGATCGCTTTGCGGTACCCTTCCGGTGATGGCATGCCATAATTACGCTTCATGCAGTCTTTTAAATCTTTTCCCTTTTGTACTCCGATCACAGTCACCGGCTGTCCGTCAAGATATGCCACTCCACCTATGATCGCAGGATCATCCCTGAAATAACGGTCACCATGGAACTCCGTAAATTCATCAAAAATATTTTCAATATAATCGCCGGCATTCGGGCGTTCCATTTTTCTTGCTGCCTTCACTTTTTCCCATGGTGTAAGAATCCGGGCTTTTTCCATCCGTTCCCTCATCAGTTCTGTCGGTTCATAATGGTCGTCCTCCCGGTACAGGTCAAAATTAGCAAAGCCTTCTTTTGTATGATGCATTTTTAAGATTCTGTTCAATGTCATTTTGAGATCTTTTCGTTCAACGATCGCATCGACAAATCCATGCTCTAACTGGAATTCTGCCCGCTGAAAGCCTTCCGGCAGCTTCTGCCCGATCGTCTGCTCGATCACACGCGGTCCTGCAAATCCGATCAGTGCTTTTGGCTCTGCCAGTATGATATCCCCTAGCATGGCAAAGCTTGCTGTCACCCCTCCGGTTGTCGGATCAGTCAGCACCGGAACATATAACAATCCTGCATCTGAGTGTTCTTTGAATGCAGCTGCTGTTTTTGCCATCTGCATCAGAGATACAATTCCCTCCTGCATTCTTGCACCGCCGGAACAGCAAAATAAAATAACCGGGAGTTTCTCCTTTGTTGCACGTTCTACTGCCAGTGCAATTTTCTCTCCTACAATGCGTCCCATACTGCTCATGAGAAAACGGGCATCACAGATTCCTAATACCGTTTTTTCTCCATAGATCGAACAGCTTCCGATCGTCACTGCTTCGTGTAAGCCGGTCTTTTCCTTTGTATCTTTTACTTTCTGCATATATTCCGGGAAATCCAGTGGGTTCTCCTCGCTTAGATCCTCAAACCACGGTTCAAAGCTTCCTGCATCTGCTACCATCCGGATCCGGTTTTTCGTGCGCACACGGAAATAGTTTCCGCATTCATAACAGACATATTTATTTTTTTCTACTTCTTTCCGGTTCACTTCCTTATTACATGCAGGGCATATGATCATTGCTTCCGTTCCCTGTACATCTTTTTTCGCAGAATTCTGTATCGCTGCATTTGTTTTTGCTTCTTCCTTCTTTGAAAAAAATGTATGATTTTTTGCTGTTTTTTCCGGATTCAGTGAAATTAATTTTCTTCGTCTTAATATTGCCGGCATATCCTTATCCTTCCTGACCAATTGCAAACGTAAGCTCAGCTGTACAAACAATTTCTCCTGCCACCATTGCTGTTGCTTTTCCGATTCCGATCGGACCTTTTTCTTTTATAATCTCGGTTTCTAATCGTAATACATCTCCAGGCACAACCTTTTTTCTGAACTTTGCTGCATTGACTGCTGCAAAATATGCAGTTTTTCCATGATTTTCCTTTTTTCCAAGAATCGCAACTGCTCCGGTCTGGGCAAGTGCCTCTAAAATGAGTACTCCCGGCATAACCGGTTCATTTGGAAAATGTCCTGCAAAAAATGGTTCATTGAAGCTGACACATTTTTTTGCAACCGCCCTCACACCATACTCGATCTCTTCTACCGTATCGATCAGAAGCATCGGCTGTCTGTGCGGGATAATTTCCATAATCTGCTTTGTATTTAAAACGGACATCTGACTCTCCTCTTCTAAGCCTCATACTTTTTTAACAAAATGCTTGCATTGTGACCTCCAAATCCAAGTGAATTGCTGAGTGCATAGTTCACTTCCATCTGAACCGGATTTTTACAGTAATCAAGATCCAGCTCTTCATCCGGTATCTCATAGCCAACAGTTGCGTGAATATAATTCTCCTCTATTTCTTTTACACAGGTAATAAACTCGACCGCTCCTGCTGCGCCAAGCATATGTCCAACCATTGATTTTGTTGAATTGACTTTCAGTTTCTTCGCATGTGCTCCAAACGCCAGCTTGATCGCTCTTGTCTCGAACAGATCATTATGATGCGTGGACGTTCCATGTGCGTTAATATACGCGATGTCTTCCGGAGATACTTCTGCATCCTTTAATGCATCTGTCATTGCTTTTGCGGCACCACTTCCATCCTCTGCCGGTGATGTGATATGGTACGCATCGGAAGAACAGCCGTATCCGACAACTTCCGCGTAGATGTGTGCTCCTCTTTTTTTTGCGTGCTCCAATTCTTCTAACACAACAATGCCTGCACCTTCTCCCATAACGAATCCGCTTCGCTCTTTGTCAAACGGTATGGAGCATCGCTTTGGATCTGTTGAATCGGTCAACGCTGTCAGCGATGAGAAACCGGCGATCGCAATCGGACAGATACTTGCCTCTGTTCCACCGGAAACCATAATATCCGCATCACCATACTGTATCGTCCGGAAAGCTTCTCCTATCGTATTCGTTCCTGTTGCACAGGCTGTCACTACGTTGATACTTTTCCCCTTCAGACCATAGCGTATTGATACATTTCCGGCTGCCATATTCGAGATCATCATCGGGATAAAAAGCGGTCCCACGCGATTTGGTCCCTTTTCCACAAGTCTTGTGTATTCTCTCTCAATTGCCTGCATGCTTCCCACACCACAGCCGATCGCACATCCTGCTCTGTAAGCATCCTCTTTTTCCATCTCAATTCCGGAATCCCTGATTGCCTCCTCAGCTGCTGCAACCGCATACTGGCTGAACAGTTCCATTCGTCTTGCTTCCTTTGCATCCATATATGCCCTGGCATCGAAATCTTTTACTTCTGCAGCAAGTCTGCATTTGTAAGCTGACGCATCGAAATGCGTGATCTCGCCAAATCCGGTTTTCTGCTCTTTTACTGCGTTCCAGAAAGTTTCTATATTTAATCCGACAGGAGTAATTGCTCCCATACCTGTTACCACTACACGTCTCTTTGCCATTGACTTCTTCCTTTCTTTGTCCAAACCTATCTGTGCATACCGCCATCGATTGAAATGACCTGTCCTGTAATATACGAAGACCTGTCAGATGCAAGAAATGCCACAAGCTCTGCTACCTCTTCTACTGTTCCTGCCCGACGCATCGGAATCTGTGACAGGATCATTTCCTTTGCCGTATCCGACATTGCTTCTGTCATATCGGTTGTAATGTATCCTGGTGCAACCGCATTGCATCGGATCCCTTTTGTGGCGTATTCCACTGCCACGCTTTTTGTCAGTCCGATCAGTCCTGCCTTACTTGCACTGTAATTTGCCTGTCCGGCATTTCCCATCACTCCGGAAACTGAAGATATGTTAATGATCGTTCCGCATTTCTGCTTTAAAAACTGGCGTAAGGTATGACGGATCGTGTAAAATGCCCCTTTCAGATTTGTGTCGATCACCTCATCAAAATCCTGCTCTGACATCTTCATGAGCAGTCCATCCCTGGTAATACCTGCATTATTCACAAGAATATCCAGCCTGCCATACTGTGCAATGACAGTATCGATCATTTTTTTGCAGTCCAGAGAATCAGAAACATTGCATTTTATTACAGACGCGGTGCCACCATTTTGGATAATCTCTGCTGCTGCCTCCTCCGCTGCTTTGGAAGAACTGTTATAATTAATCACTACACTTGCCCCGTCTTCTGCCAGCTTTTTGGCAACCGAGCGTCCGATCCCCTTTCCAGCTCCGGTCACTAATGCTACTTTTCCACTTAAAATGTCTGTTTTTTCTCTGATTTCCACGTCTACTTTTCCATCCTTTTTCTTTCAAATCCGCCAAAAACGGGTTTCCATCTTCTGTTCACAGTTGTTCTGCATTACTGCCTGTTCTTACATTGCTTCGTATTCTTACATTACTTCGTGTTCTTACATTGTGGCGTGTTCACTGACAAACCGGATAAAATCTTCCATCTTATCAATGTTCGAAACCTTCACCTGCCGGTCTATTTTTTTCAAAAATCCACTCAGTGTTTTTCCAGGTCCGATCTCAACAAATTCCTCTACTCCATCTGCAATCATACGCTCTAACGTCTGCTGCCACTTAACAGAGGAGGATACCTGCTGCTGTAATAATGGTTTTACTTCGTCTTTGCCAGTCACGTAATCAGCCGTTACATTTGCAATATACGGAACGAATGTGTCTGAAATCTCTACTTTTTTCAGTTCCTCACCAAGTCTGGCTCCTGCATCTTTTAAAAGTGCAGAATGAAATGGTCCGCTCACCTTTAGCGGTATCACTCGTTTTGCACCGGCTTCCTTACATGCTTCACCTGCTGCCTCTACTGCTTCTTTGTATCCGGAGATCACGATCTGCCCCGGACAGTTATAATTTGCAACCGATACTTCCTTTTCTGACTGTGCAGAAATCTCCTGACAGATTTTTTCAATTTTATCCCCATCAAGCCCTAACACAGCTGACATAGCTCCTCCGGTTGGAACAGCCTCCTGCATAAAAAGCCCTCTTTTTCTTACAACCTCAAAAGCTTCCTCTGCTGTCATTACGCCGGAAGCGATCAGTGCCCCATATTCTCCAAGGCTTAATCCGGCTGTTACGTCCGGCTCATATCCGTTCTGCTCTAATGCCATATAAATGGCGGTCTCTGTTGCAAGCATACAGATCTGTGTATATTCTGTAATATTTAATTTGTCATTTTCTTCAAAGCAAAGTGCCGGAATATCAAGCCCTGTCACTTCAGATGCAAGCTCATATACTTCACGGCAGACCGGGATCTGCTCATAAAATTCTTTTCCCATTCCAATGTACTGGGAACCCTGTCCCGGAAATAAAAATGCAGTTTTTGCCATAAATCTGTTTCTCCTTACTTTATGCTATCGAAGTAAAGCTTCTGCTTCCCCGGTGATCTCTTCTATGATCTCTTTGCAGGTCTGTTCTCTCTTTACCAGTCCTGCACTCTGTCCTGCCATCAGGCTTCCATGTATTACATCGCCATCGATCACTGCTTTACGCAATGATCCGAGTGTCAGTTCTTCCAACTCCTCAAACGAAGCTCCTGCTTTCTCCAGCTTTAAATATTCTCTTGTCATCTGATTACGGAGCACGCGGATCGGATGTCCTGTGCTTGTTCCAGTCACTTCAGAATCAATATCTTTTGCTTTTATAATGCGTTCCTTATAGTTTTCATGCACAATGGATTCTTTGGCAGCAACAAATCTCGTTCCCATCTGGATTCCTTCTGCTCCAAGCAGCATAGCGGCCGCCATTCCTCTTCCATCTGCAATCCCTCCGGCTGCGATCACCGGTATGGATACCGCATCCGCAACCTGAGGCACCAGCGTCATCGTCGTCTGGGAACCGATATGTCCTCCCGACTCCATTCCTTCCGCAACTACTGCGTCAGCACCTGCACGCTCCATCAGTTTTGCCATTGCAACACTTGCAACAACCGGAATGACTGTTACTCCTGCCGTCTTCCACATATCCATGTATTTTGCCGGATTTCCTGCACCTGTTGTCACAATGCCCACACCTTCCTCTACGATCACTCTGGCAACTTCCGGTGCGTTTGGATTTAAGAGCATAACATTTACTCCAAATGGCTTATCTGTTAATTCTTTTACCTTACGGATCTGCTCACGTACAACCTCTGCCGGAGCACTTGCTGCTCCGATCAGTCCGATGCCGCCCGCATCCGATACAGCAGCTGCAAGATGATACTCTGCGACCCATGCCATTCCGCCCTGGATCACCGGATAACGGCAGCCGAGCAGTTTTGTGATTCTGGTCTCCATACTCTGCGCCTTTCTGCTTATGCCTGTACACCTTTTGCTTTTAAATATTCTGCAATGTCGTTGATGGTAGCTATTTTTTCAAGATCTTCTGAAGGGATCTCTGTATTAAATTCCTCCTCTAATGCCATTACAAGTTCAAACAGATCAAGGGAATCCACCCCGAGATCTTCCTTAAAATTGGTTTCCGGTTTCAGTTCCTCCACGTTCACATTCAACTGTTCTGCAATAATTTCTTTCATTCTTTCTAACATAATTCTTTTCCTTTCTTTGTCTGACCCTATTATTTTTTATTTTGTTTTCTTGTATCTTTTCTTTTTATTTTGATAGTCAAACTATTTGACAGGCAAAGTATATTACATTCTATTTTTTATGTCAACAAAAATATTTTGATAGTCAAAGTTTTTTGTTTGGAAACGAAGTTTCCTATTATGATTAGGGTGTCAAAAGGTCTGTATTTAAATTTATACTAGCAGATTGCACAAAAGAAATATTCCAAGTTTCATTGTGCAAAACATTCCGCTAAGCCTCTGAAAACGTGAAGCGTGTTCAGCAGAGGCTTCCACGCTTCATGAGTCTTATCTCCATTGCACAAAAAGAAACTTTTCATATTTCTTTTGTGCAATTTGCTAATAAAGATTATAAAGCAGACCTTTTGACACCCTAATCCTATTACATAAAAAAGAGCAGCTATCCTAAGATAACTGCCTTTCGCTTCTTCTTTACTGTGCCATTTGTTTTCCAAGGAAACCCGCTGCCGCCTGTGCCAGCTTGCTTTCCGTTTCCGTCATTTTCATCCTGTCAGCTTTTTCGTACAAAATCACTGCCCCGATTGCATCTCCTTCACAGATGATCGTGCTCACAGCCTGTTGTTCGAACTCGCCCATATCATCCAAGGTGATTTTTATGAAACCAGGTGTTTTTTTATCTGCAAGGAAACTTTTTCTACGCTCGATCACATCCTCCAGCTGCTTACTGATCGGCTTTCCTTCGAATTCTTTTTTCCCTGTTCCGGATGCCGCAACCACATGATCGCAGTCCGTAATAAGAACCAGATGTCCGGTTGTCTGTGCCAGACTTTCCGCATACTCACCTGCAAACTGGCTCAATTCTCCGATCGGTGAATATTTTTTCAAAATAATCTCTCCATCGCGATCCGTAAAAATTTCCAAAGGATCACCATTTCGTATCCTTAATGTCCTTCGGATTTCTTTCGGTACCACAATTCTGCCAAGATCATCTATACGCCTAACAATGCCAGTAGATTTCAAGCTTTTTCCCTCCAATTCCATATTTTAACATTGCCTTTACGGTCTTTTGTTATATATTGGTTTTGGAACTAGTATGTGGAAAAAAGAATAAAATTATTCCTTTTTATCTGTCAAACAAAATATTTGTGTTTCACTTCCACCTGTCATCCATTCTCTTTCACGATCACCGTTGTGAGATAACCGCCTGCCTCTGCGACTTCTTCCAGCCCATGATATACTCTCTCCGTCTCCATGCCGCAGTCTGACACTGCATAAATCTCATACTTACGCCCTGCCATAACCTGCTCTTTTAATGCTTCGACCAGCTGTTTTAATTTCTTGCCGGACTTCATATAAATGCAGACTCCGTGATATTGCAGGGCATCTGCGATATCATAGGAAGCCGGTATTACATGAATCTCCTGTGCTTTCTCACCAAGACCGATCCCAAGTCTGGCCGCAACTGCACAAAACGATGGTACACCATTGATGATCTGTGCTCTCTTTCCATCTTTTAATGCACGCTTATGCATATAAAGATAGGTTGAATAAATTCCCGGATCGCCGATCGTTAACATTCCCACAGTCTGTCCAAGATCCAGATAATCTTTCACTGCATCATATGCCCGCTCATGAGCCAGTTCTAACTTCTGTTTGTCATGGATCATTGGAAATGGCATACATAATAATGGTTTATCTGCAATCTCCGGGTACACCTGCCGGACGATCCGGTAAGCATAGCATTCCTCTTTTGACACAGCCGGCAGTAATATCACATCACATGAACGGATCGTTTCTAATGCTTCCAATGTGATAAGCTTAGGATTTCCAGGTCCTACACCAATTCCGTATAGCGTTCCTGTTTTGTCTTCCTGCCTACTGCCAAGGAAAAGATCTTTTGTCATCCTGCGCAGATGCTCCATATAAATATCCCTGACTGCTGCATACTCTCCAATTCCTCTGATCATGCATTTCGGCTGATACCCTGCTTCTTTCAGTTTTGAAGAAAAGGATTCCTCTTCTCCTGCCATATCATGATTTGCATGTTCTCCCGCTACAAGCATGAATGGCATAACCATTACCTCTCCGCCAGACTCCACGCATTTGTCCGCCTTCATCCGTTCTATTACATCATCAATTGTGACTCTTCCCTCAACAGTTGCGATATAGACAGCATGATTGGAATATTCCCTGAGTGCCTGCTCCATCTTTTGATAACTTGCATCAGCAGCATGCTCTGTTCCATGCCCCATCAGGATCAGAGGCATCGACTGTACTTCATTTTTCACTGACTCCCAGAAAGCCTTCGCCACAGCACAATAATCTTTATCCTCTGTCAAAAGTGCTTTCGCAATCTTTAATACTTCAAAATCTTTCGCATATTTTTCTGCTTCCTGTGCTACACGATGATATTCGATTCCGTCAATCATGTGCGTGGCAAAAACAACCGCATCTGTCACGCCCTGCTTCATTAACGCTTCCAATGCTTCTCCTGTATCAAGTGCATGGATCTCTTCGCGTTCTTTCATAATTCTTCGCACTGTCCTGCTGGAAACCGCCTCCTCTATGACAGCATCCGGGTAAATACTTCGTACCTGTTCTGTGATCCGCTCAATATTTTTATGTCTTGTCCCCGGATAAGTTGTCCCAAAGCTTACTATTACAATTCCTTTTTTCATGTTCCTTTTGTGCTCCGTTATTTCAATACATATTCTTTCAGTCTTCTTAATGCTTCCTCCACTTTGCTTTTTGGAAGTGCAAGATTCATACGGATTGAGTATTTGCCATGGAATGGTCTGCCATCCTGCCAGTATACTCCTACCTCCTGTCCTGCTGTCAGCAGTTCATCCATTGTCTTATGGTTCTTGTTACACCATCCTTCAAAGTCAATAAAAAGCATATATGTTCCCTGTGGTTTTGCCAGAGAAACGCCATCTATGCCACGGAAGAAATCATATGCAAGATTCACATTTTCAGTAAGAACCCGGCACAGTTCATCGACCCACTCTTCGCCCTCCGGCTTATATGCTCCGATCAGTGCATACATGGATAACATGTTCATACTATTATAATGGCTCAGGGAAGACTCTTTCTCCATTCTGTCCCTGATCCATGAATTATAGATAATGTGGTAAGAACCGATCAGTCCTGCAAGATTAAAAGTCTTTGATGGTGCGTATAGTGCTACCGTTCGATTCCTTGCATCTTCTGAAACTGACTGTGTCGGAATATGTTTGTTACCATCTAAGATAATATCTGACCATATCTCATCCGAGATCACATAGACATCATTTCTGCGATAGATCTCCATCGCTTTCTCAATCTCTGTACGTTCCCATACACGTCCACATGGGTTATGTGGTGAACAGAAAATTGCTGCGTGGATATGGTTTTCTTTTATTTTCTTCTCCATATCTTCATAATCCATTCTCCAGATGCCTTTTTCATCCTGCACTAAAGGACTATGCACAATATGGTATCCATTATTCGTAATGCAGCCTGTAAAGCCAATATATGTAGGAGAATGCAGTAAAACAGCATCACCTTTCGAACAAAATACGGACAAAGCACTGATCACACCGCCAAGCACGCCATTCTCATATCCAATATGTTCTTTTTCCAGTTCCATCACATTGTTTCTGACCTTCTGCCAGTGAATGATCTCCTCGTAATATTCTTCCCGCGGTTCAAAATATCCATATGCAGGGTGTTTTACTCTCTCTGCGATTGTTTCCGGGATTGTAGGAACTGTTGGAAAATTCATATCTGCAACCCACATAGGGATGAGGTCGAAGCCATCCTTCACCGGTGCAAAATTTACCCTGCCTGCTTCCATAGGTGGGTTGACCGCAATAGAGTCTTTTCCGTTTCTGTCTAATATACTTATAAAATCGTATTTCATATTCTGTTTTCTCCTTCCGTAAACACTTCTGTATCTTTATTTTATACCATTTCATGCCATAATTTTCATCTTTTTTTTATTTAGGTTGCCATTTACAGTTGCTATCGGTTAGAATAAATGTTCAGGCACCTTCTTTTATCCTAAGATAATGCCTGCAATTCAATCTGAAAATAGGAACAATGAAAATATTAAAAAGAGGTTTTATTATGTTAAAAAACTTTGTAAAATACGTTTCCCTGAATATGCTCGGTATGGTTGGAATGTCACTGTATATTCTTGCTGATACCTATTTTATCTCCGTTGCAGTCGGTGCAAACGGAATCACAGCCCTAAACCTGGTTCTTCCGATCTATAACCTTATTTTTGCAATAGGTGCCATGATCGGAGTCGGCTCTGCGATCCGCTATGTGGTAGAACGCAGAAAAAAAAGCAGCGACGCGGAAGGCTATTTTTTCCATGCGCTTCTCTGGGCTGCTCTCATTAGTATTATCTTTATTTTGATTGGTCTTTTTCTTCCTGAAAAACTGATCGGACTCCTTGGCGGAGATGCCACGATCATTGCCACCGGGAAAAATTATACAAGGATTTTTATGTGCTTTGCTCCATTTTTCATGTGGAATTATATCTGTAATGCATTCGTGAGAAATGACGGAAATCCTTCCGTAGCAATGTTAGCCACTCTTTTCAGCAGTCTTTTTAATATTGTTTTCGACTATATCCTGATGTTTCCGCTTGGCCTCTCCATGGAAGGAGCCGCACTTGCCACTGCATTCTCTCCGATTGTCGGAATCCTGATCTGCTGTACCCATTTCCGTTCTGACAAATGTTCAATCCGTTTAAAACCGATCGCACTATCTGTAAAGAAACTGCTTTACTCCTGCCAGGTCGGAGTATCTTCTTTCGTTGGTGAAATCTCCTCCGGTGTGATCACTGTTGTATTCAACATGATCATTCTCTCACTTGCAGGAAATATTGGAGTCGCTGCATATGGTGTTGTTGCGAACACTTCGCTCGTTGCAGTTGCCCTCTTTAACGGTATCGCACAGGGTTCCCAGCCACTGATCAGTGAAGCATACAGTAAGGGACTCCAGAAAAATATCAGTGGTTATCTTAAAATGGCACTTATCACTTCTCTTGGTGTAGCTGTATTGCTTCTCGCATTTATTTATCCTTTTGCTCCTGCCGTTACTTCCATCTTCAACGGTGAAAACAATGCCATTCTTGCTTCTTATGCCAATGAGGGGCTCCGACTGTATTTCATCGGATTTCTGTTCGCTGGAATTAATATTGTAGGAACCGCTGCTTTAAGCTCGATCGAGGCAGCAAAATATGCATTTGCCGCCTCGATCTTACGTGGATTTGTAGTGATCATCATTTTCGCGTTTGTACTGTCTGCACTGCTTGGATTAAATGGTGTGTGGCTTGCTTTCCCGGCTGCAGAGTTTGTCACGATGATGGTTACGGTGTATGGACTTTTGAAATCGATGAGGAGGTAGATCAATATGAGTATTTTTGAGTATGACAAGGAATTAGAAGAAAAGAAATTACGAAAAGCGGAATATGATGCCGGATTTTCAGCTGCTTCCATAGAAACTGCCAAACGAATGCTCGATTTACATGAATTTTCTCTGGAAAAGATTGCTGCAATTTCGGGATTAACCTTAGAGGAAGTGAAGCAGCTTCAATCTGGCAAATAGATTCTTGCATAGTATATATTCCAACCGAACGCTTTACCATCAGCGCTTGCGTGCAGACTAAGTGCTGTTTTTCCTACTGATTAAGGGAGCATCGGATTTTTCCGATGCTCTTAACAGATTGTAATATTAATCATTCCATCAACGGATGGGATCATCTGTACATGATTAATTCAAAATTCTACAACGCCTTCTTAATCGCTTCCATCAGCTGCTCATAGGTTTCGTAAGCCTCTAATTCAGGATTATCCTTTTTGATCTGTTCTGTGCTTTTGAATAAAAAGCCTGCCTTGCTGGCTTTGATCATTCCAAGATCGTTATGGCTGTCTCCACTTGCGATCGTCTCGAATCCAATCGACTGTAATGCTTTTACAGTAGAATATTTGGAATTCTCAACTCTCATCTTATAACCGGTGATCTCGCCATCTTCTGCTACTTCCAGTGAATTGCAGAAAATCGTCGGCCAGCCTAATTTCTTCATGAGTGGTGCTGCAAACTGTGTAAATGTATCACTGATGATGATCACCTGTGTCATGCTGCGAAGCTCATCTAAGAACTCTTTTGCCCCCGGCATCGGATCGATCTTTGCGATCGTTTCCTGAATTTCTTTCAATCCAAGTCCATGCTCTTTTAAGATTCCAAGTCTCCATTTCATCAGTTTATCATAATCCGGCTCATCTCTTGTTGTTTTCTTTAACTCCGGAATTCCTGTCTCTTCTGCAAATGCTACCCAGATCTCCGGTACTAATACACCTTCTAAATCCAGACATACGATATTCATATCCATGTTGGTGCTGCCTCCTTGTAATTGTTTCCTATATTATTATAATACTTTCGTCCGCAGTGCACACCATAGAAATCTGCACTACTCATTACTTATCACACAGTATACACCAACACGTTACAATAGGAAAGTATTTTATAAAAATATACAGTCACTTTTCCTGACAAATTGCAACCGGTTTACAGTCTTTTCTCTTTGAAACAATTGCTATTTTTTCATATGAAAGTAAATTGTACATATACTGTTCTGTAAAATAACAGAAAAATATATGAAAAGAGAAAAAAATGGGCCGCCACAAAAATGTGACAACCCAGTTTCCCTCTTTATATTTGTTGTGTTCAGATTGTTCCTGTTACAGTTAAGGTTCCTGTTCCCGGTGTTACGATCCAGTTTCCGGTTGCCGGATCCTGCGTATAGGCTGCCGCAGGCACTGTGATCCTTCCGGCTGTCGTTGCAAATAATCCGGTTGCTTCGTTGTATGTGTAATCTGTTCCGGCCGCAAGTGCTGTTCCATTATAGCTTACCGCTATGTTGGAAAGGATCGGATCAAACGTATCGATGATCTCTGCTGCTGTGGCTGCATCCGCTGCAGTATTTCCGGTGTTCTGAATGAGGAACGTATAGGTCAGCGTTCCATTTTCCGT
>CAKQXQ010000011.1 GCA_934292805.1 uncultured Roseburia sp.
GCGGAATTGGCAGACGCGCAGGCTTCAGGTGCCTGTGGTAGCAATATCGTGTGGGTTCAAGTCCCATCTTCTGCATAATGAAAAGCATCGAATTATCGATGCTTTTTTTCGTATCAGGAAAGGATTTACAGGTTATGGAACTGAAAGAAATCGCAACAATACATACAGATTTCCCGGAAAAATTCGGGATTCCAAGACAGAGTGGTCTTGTAAAAGGGTTAAGAGGAACCATTCTGTTCGCTCCGGAATACCGGAATCCAGACGCCATCCGCGGTCTGGAAGAATTCTCCCACCTCTGGCTTATCTGGGGATTCTCCGAGGTAAAACGCGAAAACTGGACAGCTACTGTGCGTCCGCCCCGTCTGGGCGGCAAAATCCGCAAAGGGATCTTTTCCACCCGTTCTCCGTTCCGTCCGAATCCGATCGGTCTTTCTTCTGTAAAGTTAGAGTCTGTGACCATTGATCCAAAGCTTGGTCCTCTTATCGAAGTTTCCGGTATCGATATGCTGGATGGCACACCGATCTATGACATCAAGCCTTATCTGCCTCATATTGATGCACATCAGACAGCTTCCGGCGGCTTCGCACTTGCAGTTGAAAAAGAACAGTTAGACGTCCATTTTCCTGACGAGCTTTTGCAAAAGATTGACGCAGCGGATCGCTCTGACCTTTTTGAGCTTCTCGCACAGGATCCGAGAGACCGCTATATCCATGATCCGAAACGCATCTGGGGACTTACGTTCAGGACGTATAATATCCGCTTTACAGTAATAGAAAACAAACTTAACGTATGTGAGGTCACAAAACGAATGTAATATCATTCGTTTTGTGACCTCATACCATTTTATCCTCTATATTCAATAATGAACAATGTATCCTGGGTTTTCTTACGGATCGTAAACTGCTGGAGCAGATTATACTCCCTATGAAGACGCAGCTGTTTTTTCACAAATCCTACTTCATTGGAATACATAATTATGATTCCGCAGTCTGTCAGAACTTCTTTGGATTTTTCAAAGAAAGCAGCATAAAAATCATCCATCTCCTCTTTTGTCTTCCGTCCACGCACCGGCATATTGGTAATGATCTCATCAAACTTGTATGCATGTTTGAAATCCAGGTAATCCCTGTGGATGAAATTGATCTTCTCTCCTGCAAGTGCAGCATTTTCGCGTGCCATCTCGATCGCATCACCAAAAATATCTATGCCGTATTTTTCCCGTGCCGGAACACAGATATCACGCTCGATCAGCATCGTTCCAACACCGCAGCATGGGTCTAAGATCTGTGCGTATTCTTTCATATACGGCTTTGCAAGTGAAACAAGGAGTGCGGCGTTCGCCGGATGAATCGACATTGCGATAGCATTCTTCCGGTATTGGAAACGCTTCACTTTTAATGTAAAAAGCTTTGCAAAAGGAACATAATCGCCTTCTTTTGTCTCGATCAGACGGATTTCCAGTTCATAGTCTGTTGTGGAATTCATAAGCTTCCAGTCTGACGCTTTCTCTAATGCAAGCCCGAGCTTTTTGATAAACTCAAAATCCTGTTCTTTTCCCTTTACCTCCAGACGGAAATAGAATGGTGCTTCTCCTTTATGGCATTCCGTCAGGAATTGATAAAGATCTGATTCCCATAACAATTTTGCAGCTTCATTTGCATTTTTCGGAAGCTTTCCTTCGGTATGGATTGGAAACAGAAGCTCTCTGTAGGTCCGCAGCTTTGCAAAAGGCAATACTTCTTTTGAAAAAATAAGTACACCAAGCGGATGCAGCTCTGCTTTTCTCTGCACTGCTGCTCCGATCGCTTCCCTGCTCTCTGTAAGTGTTGCCTCTCGCTGTTCTCTGTTCGTAAGGAACAGCATCTCATGCGGCTCTTTTAATCCACAGAAAACATGCTTCTTTATTCCTTCATACTTTGCGATGATCTCACTTAATTCCCGGATTTCTTCTGCTGCATGCTTCTTCTCATTCTCCGGTATCTCACGGTCTTTCTGTTCCATGAGACGTTCTTTAAAATATGCAAGGTCTTCTTCTGTATCCAGCTGTTTTAATGCAGTCAGATAAGAGCTTTTCACAAAAAGTGTCTGCTCTTTTGCATAAGCTTCAAGAAGTGCATCCTTCGCACTCTGCAGTTTCATATCTCCGATGAGGAGTGCGGCATTCTTTCTTGTCTTGGCATCCTCATCCATAAGAAATGTCTCAAGCAGCTCTTCTTTTCCATCTAGCAGCTTTAACAGTTCTTCCTTCTGCTCCTGATCCTTCACTTCGCTCCGGATCGTACTTAAAGTTGCTCTTATATCTTCTTTTTTTAATAATTTTTCAAATTCGTCTCTCAATTTTATATCCTTTTCTCCGGATATCTCATCATCCGGGGCGAAATTTATCTGTTTTCAATGAATATTTTTATTCTAATTTATTTGTTTTTCTTTTTCAATACCATTGGCATCAATATCATCGATCAGGTCACTTTTGAACTGCTCCCATGCGTCCGCATGTTCCACATAATATTTCGGGCAGTCTTTCCCTGTAACATCATAATGTCTGATCACCTGATCTGTTGTAAGATCGTATCTGCCCATCAGCCAGACAACCAGCTTTATCAGCGATCCATAAGTTGCATCGGTAAACTTTCCGGTATCATCCGGAATACAGCATTCTATGGAAATCGTATCTCCATTCCTGTCATTTGATGCATATGCTATTTCATTGCACGGAACACACTGGATGATCTCTCCTTCCATGCCGATCACAAAATGGCTGCTGGCATATGTCTCCCCTGTATCTTTCAGGTTTTCAAAATAGCTCCTGTTCTGCTCTGCAGTTGTTCCAGGATTTGCAGTATAGTGTATCACAATACCGTTCACCTCTTCTAATGCAGTCTGCGGTCTGGAATGTTCATTTGGCGTCAACAGTTCCACTATAAAGTCCGGTGATTCCTGCACATACTTCACCTGATCTGCTGTGACAACGCTGCTGTCAGCCTGACTTGTGACGGTTCTTTTTACAAGAACTGCGATCAGAACTAATGTGATAAAAAGAGCTGACATACAGACACAGCGTACAATGATCTGTTGTTTTCTCTGTTTACGACGTCTGGCTCTTAGTGCAGCCATACGCCTTCTTTCCTGTTCTTCATATATCTCTTCATCTGTCCGATGCATCTTTTCCCCCGGGTTTTTCAATTTCTTCCTTTGTATTCATACAAATATATATTTAAAAGAATCTCGCCTGCGAGATTCTCCGCCTGCGGCGGGTCGCAATATACGACATGTTTCTTATCCGCCGCAGTGCGATCCTCGCGGAGCGTTATTGATGTAATGGAAACGAAGTTTCCTATTACATCAATAACCGGCTGACGCAGCTGACAGCTGTTGCTTCTGTCCTGCAAATGGTCACCCGGTTATTACGATATCTGCTTCTATATCTGTCTCAATAAATTTCTTACATGAAATGCCTCATCAAAAGCAATTTCATCTTCCAGAATCTCTAATGTTTCCTCGGAATGCTCGACTTCCCTTGAGAAAATCCTTGCTGTAGCAATTCGGTCTGCCAATGTAAAATGCTTTCCATTGTCAAAGTATCTCACAATATCCATGTCACGGATCACAAGGAATCCGACGATCGCAAACTGTGCCTTTGCAAGAACATTACCATCATACCATGCTCTCATAAAATAGCGGTATGTAAAGTATACAAGAATATGCTCATACCAGATCTCATTGTAATCGGCACTCTGCTTATATTCCAAAAGTGCTTCTTCATAAGAGTGTTCTTCAAAGAAATCACGGACACGTTTCTTCGTCAGGATCCATTCTTCATTCACATTCTCCAGTTCATCAAAGGTATCCATTCTCACATGGAAATATTCCATTGCCTCCCATGGTTCCTCCGCTTCGTTCTCCACTACGTTCTGAAGCTTTTCACAGAACTTTAAGAACTCTTTGATCCTGTCATCTATACTTCTGGTGCGATTCTGTAAAATTGTGATCGCCTGTGATCTGTACTCTTCGAGATTGGAACAGAACTCTTCCATATCTTCCTCGAAAGGTTCCTCTTCTTCCTCATCTTCATAATATTCATCATCAATCCCAAGATCCGGAAGATCAATATCCTCATAATACATCTTCTCATCGCTTGAGAAAATAATCCTTCCGACTTCCTCGCAGGATACGCTCAGGGACTTCTCCCTCACATCTCCATATTCCACGACAAATCTCGGATACTCTGTGCAGACTTCACACAAAGCTTCCTCACCAAGCTCACTGTAGATATCACACAGCTTGTGTTCATTTAAGAACGGACACCATCCATTCTTTCGTAAAATAAAACTGTGCTCATCCTCTTCTGTCACAGTCTCATCTTTTAATCTCTGTCCAAATGCTCCTTCGATACTGTTATAGTATTCAAAAGAATCTTCATCTATATCAATCTCCCATCCAATGCAACAGCTGTGTTCGCATTTGTCAGCGATGCACTGAAATGTCTTATAATAAGAAGGTACACGTAAAATCATCTTAATCCTCTTTAAAATATTCACTTAACATATATCCAACACACCATACGGCACCAGCCAGAGATAAAAATAAAAATCCCTGTACGATCGCTCCAAGCAGTATTCCAATCGATAACGTTCCGGCAATCTGTGCCAGAACCAGTCTTCTCACCGGTCTTTTCAGGATCTGCCAGAGTCCGACATATATCCAGCCAAGGATTCCGGCTATGTATGCTGCTGCAGCCAAAATTGTTTTCCATGTAAGTTTCATTCTCTCATCCCCTGTTTCACATAGTATTGCATCTGCCAATACCATACGTCTTTTGCCAAGCCATGTTTTCTTATGCCACATTTCATCATAACATAGAATGCTATTCCATCGCAAGAATGACTTTTCCCTCAGCTCTTGTTTTCTTCAGATCGATAATCCTCTGATTCTCGGATCCACGGAACCTGAGTGAAATATTCTTCTTCTCTTCCACAAATGGGCCATCCACCAGAATGTCACAAAGTGACAATATCTCATCTGTCACCTCGCAATGTGCTCTTCCTCCATCCTTGAAATCTTCATAGACATATCCGCTGTATATCCAGATTGTCTTTTGCGGCAGTTCTTCTCTGATCCTGCGGATCAACGAGATCAGCCCTCTCTGGTTCACCGGTTCCATCGGTTCGCCGCCAAGCAGGGTTATGCCTGCCATATAATCCGGTCTCAGATCTTCAATGACCTCATCCTCTGTCTCTTTTGTAAAAGGTTTTCCATATTCAAAATCCCAGGCTTCTGCGTTAAAACAGTCCTTACAATGATGCGTGCAGCCGGATACAAAAAGTGATACACGGACACCTGTTCCATTTTCGATTGAGTATGTTTTGATATTGGCGTAATTCATAAACTTTTTCCTTTTCAAATATTCTTACTATATTTCTATATCATACCACAAATTGCTTTAAAGTGAGCCAGAAATCTTCCAGTAACGGATTCTGATTTTCCTTTAACCGGAACGCATGGATATTTTCCACTTCCTCTTCCCCCTCTAACGGAACAAAAACAAGATTGTCTACATGTTCAAGCTTACTCGTATAATAAGAAGGCAGTATCGAAACACCTTCCTCAGCCGAAACCATCATCAGCACACTTTCCGCATCACTTGTATAAATACGGATATCCGGAACAAATCCCGCCTTTTGATATAAATAAAGAAAATAGGAATCTCCGTGTGAATTCGATTCTGCTGATGGTGACATATATAAAATCGCCTCACCTTTCAGATCTTTTCTGCTGATCTTCGTCTTTCTTGCCAGCGGATGTGAGGCATAAAAAACTCCGACTAACGGCACTTTTTCTACCAGAAGGCTCTCCACGCGCGGATCCGCAAGCAATCCGGTAGAATCCCATGTGAAAATAATATCCAGCTCATTTCCCAGAAGTCTTGCTGACAGGCTGTCAGACGAATTCCTCTCACAGTTTAAAAAAACTCCCGGATTCTGCTGATGAAACTGTCTTAGCATTACGGAAAGCTCACTTCTCTCATACCCTTTTGTATAACCGACATTAATATTTCCAAAGCCGCCTCCGGAAGCGATCCTTGTATGTTGTACCGCAAATTCCATGCGGGAAAGGATTTCTCTTGCCTCCTGATAAAATACAGTCCCCGCCGGTGTCAGCCTGACCGGTCTTACACTTCTGTCGATCAGTGTGGTATCCAGATACTCTTCCAGCTGCTGCACCTGCTGGGTGATCGCTGTCTGCGTGATATAGTTTTCTTTTGCCGCCTGCGAGAAGCTCTGCATTTCCGCGACAGACACAAAATACTTCAACTGGTTAATATTCATAGCATTTCTCCTGATAGTATAAGTTTTTCTTATATTAATACCATAAATAACGATTTGATTATTTCTAATTCCAAGTATAAAATAATTTTCAGTAATACTCAAGGAGAATAAAGTTATGAATCCATTCTTTCACAATAAAACATTCAGATATATATTGTCACTTTTCATGATACTGTGCGGGAATTTTCTTGTTGCATTCGGTGTCACAGCTTTTATTATGCCATGCAGTCTGATCTCCGGCGGCTGTACCGGTGTTGCCCTTTTTATCAATCACATTTTTGGGCTTCGCGTCTCTTCCGCTGTATTTCTGATCAACATCGGCATGTTTTTATTTGGTCTGATTCTGTTAGGCAGGAAATTTGCACTCGGTACATTGCTTAGCAGTATTTTGTATCCGACCTTCCTCCGCATTATGGAGACTTCTATGCCTGCGATGACTACAGACCTGATGCTTGCAACGATTTTCGGCGGCTTATTTGTTGGTCTCGGTGTCGGAATCGTATTCAAAGCCGGTGCTTCCACCGGTGGAACAGATCCGATCCCTCTGGTTTTGAATAAGTATTTCCGGATTCCATTAAATGCTTCTGTATACGCTGTTGACTTTGTGATCATCCTGTTACAGTTCTTCTTTTCCGAACCGGAATCCATTCTTTATGGTGTCATCTTCGTATTTCTTTCTTCCTATATGGTCGGATGGATATCAAAGCTCGGAGAAGTCAAAGTGCAGGTTCTCGCTATCAGCAAAGAAAGTGCAAAGATCCGTGAAACGATCCTTGACAAATGTGATCTCGGTGCAACAATGCTTATGATCGAGACCGGTTATAACCAGACTGCCCAGAAAGCTGTTATGACAGTCACCCGAAAGCACCAGCTCAGACAGCTTGAGAATGCGATCATGGCGATCGACCCTTCTGCATTCATCCAGGTTACTGAGATTGCGGCAGCTTATGGAAGGGGATTCACGCTGGCGAGATGATCCTTTATGCCAGTACTTTATGCCAGGTTCAATGCTTCCCAAAAATCGTTTGTGATTCCCGGATAAATCTGCTATAATTTTCATGTAGTTTTATAGTGAGAATTGGTGTTGTACTCTATGGCACCCGCAGATATACGGAAGGAGGATTTGGCTATGTCAGACAATCAGACAACAACTTGGCTTGGCTTGGCTTGGCTTGGCTTGGCTTGGCTTGGCTTGGCTTGGCTTGGCAGTAGCATTACATTGTTCTCTTAGTCTGTCAAGTCTTATTTTTCCTATATTTTGCAAGAAACCATTACCGAAGACAGGTGATATTATGCCCTGTCTTCGGTTTTTTTGTTTATAAGATTCGGGTGTCAAAAGGTCTGCTTTATAATCTTGATTAGCAAATTGCACAAAAGAAATATGAAAAGTTTCTTTTTGTGCAATGGAGATAAGACTCATGAAGCATGGAAGCCTCTGCTGAACATGCTTCACGCTTTCAGAGGCTTAGCGGAATGTTTTGCACAATGAAACTTGGAATATTTCTTTTGTGCAATCTGCTAGTATGAATTTAAATGCAAACCTTTTGACACCTGAATCTTTTAAGAAAAATTATGGTTGTGTAGCAGGGTACTATCTGTAATCCGGAAGCTTTTCTTCGGTTGAACCATCTCACTTTCACCCATCCGTTATTTTAAAAATATGCGGATATAAATACACTCAGGAGGAATGCAAATGAGAAAAAAGTTTTTAAATTTTCTTCTTATACTCTGTCTTATTATGACATTCGTGCCAATGACAGCTCTCGCAGAAGAAAATACTCAAAGTAACAAATTTTCAATTACCAACGTTAATGAACTATTGCAGTTCGCAGCTGCGGTTGATTCCGGTGAATATGATGATAAAACTGACGCTGTGGTATCCCTGGAATCAGATCTGGACTTAACAGGTGTTGCGTGGAAACCGATTGGCAGCGTATTTGCTGCAGATGGAACTTTGCAGCATTACTTCAGCGGCAAGTTTTATGGAAATGGTCATACGATCTCCAATTTAGATTTTTCCGAAAACTATGGAAAGACAGAGTATCCGTCTTTCGGATTCTTCAGTGAGATTTATGGTGCGGAAGTCTCCGGCTTGACAATTCAGGGTAAACTTGATGTGTCTAATTCTGCCCCTGTCTTTTTTGGAACAGTTGCGGGCGTTGCAGCAGACAGTAAAATTTCTGATTGCGTTTCAGATGTATCGTTCACGGATACAGACAAATATATTAATGGTACCGTGGCTATGTGCGGATATGCGATAAATAGCACAGTGGAATACTGCCAAAACAAGGGAAATCTTTCAGTAATGAAGGACACATCCCAATTTTGGATGGGCGGTATTGCGGGTCTTGCTGAAAACAGCACCATACAGTATTGTGCCAATACAGGCGATATGACTTCCTGGACACCTTCTTCCGGTGGAATTGTTGGACAGTTGATTCAGAGGTCAAAGGTCATAAATTGTTATTCCACCGGTAAAATAGTTCCTCTTGGCAATGGAACTACGGATTTCGGCGGCATTGCAGGCATAGTTGGTGCAGGTACAGAAATCAGACATTGTTATTTCGCTGGTGAAATGGATTTATCTCAATATACTGCCACTACACCTTATAAGCGTTTAGGCGGTATTGCAGGCGGTGTTTCTTCTAATACACCTGTTTTTGAAAACAATTATTTCGTTGAAACGGAAAATGTTCTAGCTTGCAGCAAGTATACAGATGCAGGTACCGCAAAAACCCTTGAATCTATGAAAACTGAGGACTTCTACAATGAGATAACTGCTGCTGGCGGCAATTACCGGTTTCATTCTGATGGAACACCACTTTTGCCTGCCATTCAATATGCAGTGTCCATTATTGTCACACCGGCAGACCTGACAAATGTAACCATTAAAATAAATAATCAGGAAGTAACCAGCCCAATTTACCTCGAAGCCGGAACTTACCCTGTTGAAATCAGTGCTGATAACTGTAATGTATTGAATACCAATATCACTATTACAGCCGACACTGCAACTCATACCCAGACTATCGCAATGACTTATCTGCCTGCTGACAACAACAACAATAATAATAACAACACTAATACTAATGAAACGATCTCAAACTCTCCTGCTCCGGCTCCAAAGCAAAATCCGAAAATCATTTCCGGCGACAACGCAATTGTTACGCAGGGTGAGCAGAAAGAGTTATCATTTACCTCTGATGCAGACTTTTCCTTCTTTCTCAGAGCAGAACTCGATGGACAGACACTTGATGCAGCAAACTACACCACAAAAGCCGGCAGTACAATTGTAACATTGAACGCCAGCTATGTTGCCACTCTTCCTGCCGGTACGCATACTCTTAGTATTGTATCTTTGAATGGTACTGCGACAGCAACATTCACAGTCAATCTTGTCTCTGTAGATACTGATATTACAATAAAAAGTCCAAAAACCAGTGATCAGAATTATCTGATTTTATGGATTACACTGCTTTGCCTTGGCAGCAGTGCAGGTATTTTGATGCATAACTGTAAGCAGAAGTAATATAAAAAAACAGAGCCGAAACAAAAATCAAATTTTGCTTCGGCTCTATTTTTTATTTTGACTATTTCATTCTTACAGATGAAGTACTCTCTCTTTAATCTCCTGAGTTCTTCCCTGATTCCAGAACTGTGTTCCGATGTAACCACAGGTACGTCTTGCGACACTCATCTTATTCTGGTCACGGTTGCCGCAGTTCGGGCATTCCCAGATGAGCTTGCCATCGTCTTCTACAATCTTGATCTCTCCTGTATATCCGCATTCCTGACAGTAATCACTCTTTGTATTCAGCTCTGCATACATGATATTATCATAAATATACTGCATTACAGAAAGTACTGCATCCAGATTGTTCTGCATATTCGGAACTTCTACATAGCTGATCGCGCCACCCGGAGAAAGCTCCTGGAACTGTGATTCGAATTTCAGCTTTTCAAATGCACTCATTTCTTCTGTAACGTGAACATGATAGCTGTTTGTGATATAGTTCTTATCTGTGACACCAGGAATGATGCCAAAACGTTTCTGTAAGCATTTTGCAAACTTGTATGTGGTAGACTCCAATGGTGTTCCATATAAGCTGAAATCAATATTGTGCTCTGCTTTCCATTTTGCACAGGCATCATTTAAGTGGCGCATAACTTCCAGTGCAAATGGTGTTCCATCCGGATCTGTGTGGGAAACACCCTTCATATATCTGGTACATTCACAAAGTCCTGCATAGCCAAGTGAAATGGTTGAATATCCGCCATATAACAGCTTATCAATTGTTTCACCTTTTTCCAGTCTTGCCAGTGCACCATTCTGCCAGAGGATCGGTGCTACATCTGATGGTGTTCCTTTTAATCTGTTATGTCTTGCCATCAGTGCTCTATGACATAATTCCAGTCTTTCGTCCATGATCTCCCAGAATTTGTTTATATCACGTCCGGAAGAGCAGGCTACATCTACAAGGTTTAAGGTTACAACACCTTGGTTGAATCTTCCGTAGAATTTGAACTTGTCATTCTCATCCTTGTATACAGTCAGGAAAGAACGACATCCCATACAGGTATAGCAGTTGCCCTGTTTCAGTTTCTTCATGATCTTCTCTGAAATGTAATCCGGAACCATACGCTTTGCAGTACACTCTGCAGCAAGCTTGGTCAGATACCAGTACTTGCTTCCCTCACGGATATTATCTTCTTCCAGAACATAGATAAGCTTCGGGAAAGCCGGTGTGATGAATACACCTTTTTCGTTCTTAACACCCTGGATTCTCTGGTGAAGTACTTCTTCTATAACTGCTGCAAGGTCATCACGGAGCTGTCCTTCCGGCACCTCGTCAAGATACATGAATACGGTAACGAACGGAGCCTGACCGTTGGTTGTCATCAGTGTGATCACCTGATACTGGATCATCTGTACACCGCGGTTAATCTCTTCTTTGACACGCATCTCTGCGATCTTATTCACGATCTCCTCTGTTGGTTCCAGTCCTGTTGCGATCAGTTCTTCTCTTACCACTCTGCGGAACTTCTGACGGCTTACGTCTACAAAAGGTGCAAGATGGGAAAGAGAGATACTCTGTCCGCCATACTGGGAACTTGCGATCTGTGCGATCGCCTGTGTTGCAATATTACATGCTGTAGAAAAGCTCTTCGGTCTGTCGATCATCGTTTCGCTGATCACAGTACCGTTCTGGAGCATATCTTCCAGATTTACAAGACAGCAGTTATGCATATGCTGTGCAAAGTAATCTGCATCATGGAAATGGATGATTCCTTTCTCATGTGCTTCTACAACATCATCATCCAGTAAAAATCTTCTGGTGATATCTTTACTTACTTCGCCGGCCATATAATCCCTTTGAACACTGTTGACAGTCGGATTCTTATTGGAATTTTCCTGTTTTACTTCTTCATTGTTGCACTCTAATAAGCTTAAGATCTGCTCATCGGTAGAATTGGACTTACGCACCAGTGCTCTCTTGTAACGATATGTGATATAGTTACGAGCTACATTAAATGCTCTCTGGTTCATAATCTGGTTCTCTACCATATCCTGGATCTCTTCAACACTTGGAGAACGCTTCATGTTCTCACATGCAACCTCGACATTGGCAAGGATCTCCTGGATCTTCTCTTCCGTCAGCTTCTCGTAATCAATGACACTGTCATTCGCCTTGCGGATCGCTGCCTCAATCTTCCTCAGATCAAAAGTATCTTCCATTCCACTTCGTTTTATGATTTTCATTTTCTCTCCTGCACTCCATTCATTCCCTGATATATCTCTGTTAATTTACTGTTTCATTCATGACAGCTTTCATTATACAATATCTAGTATTATTGTCAATATAAATTACTACATTATGTATGTGTTATGTAAACAAAAAGAGTGGCTGACAACTCGCAAACCCAGCAGTTATGCCACTCTTAACTATTATATACAAATTTTCACGCAAAAAACTGTCAATTTTTTATAGAACACGAAAACTACAAGATATAGTGTGTCTTATTCCACCAGGTACAACTCTCATCCGTCTGCATGATCCGCTTTTTCTTTCCTATTATCCGTACAGCACTCATCTGCTACCCCAACATTCTCCATAATACGGTCAAGATAGCTCTTTAATAAGAGTATCTCCTCTTCTGAGAATCCGGCCACGATCCGGTCTTCCATCTCCTCAACATCCTGCTTTGCCCGCTCTGCCATAGCTCTTGCTTTCTCTGTCAGAACGATCTTTTTTAATCTTGCATCACAGCTTACTGCTTCTCTTGTGATAAGTCCATTGCGCTCCATTACCCTTAACATATTGGAAGCAGTTGCACGTGATACTTTAAATTCCTGCTCTATGTCCTTCTGATAAATATCCGTCCCGTCATGGTCTTTTAAAAACCCGACTGTCCATCGCTGCATGCCGGTAATATCCCCTTCATTTACCTGACGCTTTGCCTCCATCTGCTTGTGGATTCTATTGTGGATCAGACGCATTTTATACCCAATATTGTCTTCACGTCTCATATAATCTCTCCTGACTCTCCTTCTTACCAGAGCTGTAACCGCTGTATCTGATGATATCAAATATTCCTATACAAATATAGAACATTCCCGGTATAAATATATAAAAATATGGTTGACATTTATTTTTTGTTGCTTTATAAATATATTGTTAGCACACTAACAATTAAAATGCAACAAAAAAATGAAAAGGATGTGAAAATATGTTAAAAACTCTTGGAGCCCAGGTCAAAGAGTTCAAAAAGGACTCTTTCTTAACTCCGGTCTTTATGATCTTAGAGGTTCTCATGGAGACGATCATTCCTCTCATGATGGCTTCGATCATCGATGAAGGAGTCGAAAAAAGTGATATCCATCATATTTTTCTGATGGGTGGTCTTATGATCGTAGCTGCCGGCATCTCACTTTTTGCCGGTTTTATGGGTGGAAAATATGGTGCAAGAGCCTCAACCGGCTTTGCCCGCAACTTAAGAAAAGCGATGTATGAAAATATTCAGACATTCTCTTTTTCCAACATTGACAAATTCAGTACAGCCGGTCTTGTCACAAGGCTTACAACGGATGTGACCAATATCCAGATGGCATACCAGATGATCCTCCGGATGTGTGTACGTGCACCGATCTCACTGATCTGTGCCATGATCATGGCATTTTTTATCAGTCCGCGTCTTGCCAGCATCTATCTGATCGCTGTCATACTTCTCGGTGTTATCCTTGCTTTTATCACAGTAAAAGCCCACAAATACTTCACACAGGTATTTCCAAAATATGATGACTTAAATGCATCTGTGCAGGAAAATGTTTCTGCGATCCGCGTTGTCAAGGCATATGTACGTGAAGATTATGAAAAGAACCGTTTCAAAAAAGCAAGTGAAAATATTTACAGGATGTTCATTAAAGCAGAAGGCATTATTGTATTTAACAGTCCTGTCATGATGGCTGCTGTCTACAGCTGCATTATCCTGATCAGCTGGATCGGTGCAAAAATGATCGTGGCAGGAAGTCTGACAACCGGTGAACTGATGAGCCTTCTTACCTATTGTATGAACATTATGATGAGCCTTATGATGCTCTCCATGGTATTTGTAATGATCACAATGAGTGTTGCAAGTGCCGAGCGTATCTGTGAGGTTTTAAATGAAAAAAGTGATATCACAAACCCGGAAAATCCGGACTATAACGTAACAGACGGAAGCATCCGTTTTGATCACGTGACATTCCGTTATAACAAAACTTCCGACAAACCTGTGTTAGATGACATCAATCTTTCCATAAATTCTGGAGAGACGGTTGGTATCATCGGTGGTACCGGAAGTTCCAAGTCTTCATTTGTCAACCTGATCAGTCGTCTTTACGATGTGTCCGAAGGAGCCGTCTATGTTGGCGGAAAAGATGTCCGTTCTTATGACCTTGATACTCTCCGTAATGAGGTATCCGTCGTATTACAGAACAATGTCCTCTTCTCCGGCACGATTTATGATAACCTCCGCTGGGGTAATCCGGATGCCACGAATGAACAGTGTGAACATGCCTGTGACCTTGCCTGTGCATCCGAATTTATCAACCGTTTTCCGGATGGCTACAACACTTATATTGAGCAGGGCGGTTCCAATGTTTCCGGTGGTCAGAAACAGCGTCTTTGTATCGCAAGGGCACTTCTTAAGAATCCTAAGATCCTGATCTTAGATGACAGCACCAGTGCAGTTGACACCGCAACAGATGCAAAGATCCGCAAGGCTTTTGCCGAAGAGATCCCGAATACGACCAAGCTTATCATTGCACAGCGTATCTCTTCCGTAATGAACGCTGACCGTATTATCGTCTTAAATAATGGTGTTGTTGACGGATTTGGCACTCATGAACAGTTGATGGAATCTAATGAGATATACCGCGATGTCTATGAATCCCAGACAAAGGGAAGCGGTGATTTTGATGAAGGAGGTGCAAAATAATGCCAAGAAGAATACAGGGTCCAAAACCAAAAGTAAAAAATCCCGGCAAATTATTGATGCGTCTGCTTTCCTATATTTTTAAAAATTATGGTTTTGCGTGCTTTATCGTTCTGATCTGTATGTTCGTGAATGTATTTTCCAGCGTTCAGGGAACCTTATTCATGCAGACACTGATCGATGACTATATCATTCCTCTTACCAGACAGGCATCCCCGGATTTTACAAATCTCGCACATGCGATCGGACGGGTTGCGATTTTCTATGCCTGCGGTGTTGCTGCTTCTTTTACACAGGCAAAGATTATGGTTTATGTCACACAGGGAACTTTACGCAATCTGCGTAACGATATGTTCACACATATGGAAAGCCTTCCGATCCGTTACTTTGACAGCCATCCGCATGGTGATATTATGTCAACCTACACGAATGATATCGATACTCTCCGCCAGATGATCAGCCAGAGTATCCCACAGGTCATCAACAGTGCAGTAACCATTATCAGTGTCCTTGGTGCCATGATCGTACTCAATATTCCTCTGACACTTATCACACTTCTGATGGTCGGTGTTATGCTTTATGCCACTAAGGTTGTCGGCGGTGCCAGTGCCAAGTACTTTATCGCCCAGCAGCGTGACCTTGCCACCGTCAATGGTTATATTGAAGAAATGATGAATGGCCAGAAGGTTGTTAAAGTTTTCACCCACGAAAAAGAAAGTATCGAAAGCTTCAACAAATTAAATGACAAGTTATTCGAAAGTGCAGACAATGCCAATAAATTTGGTAATGTTTTAATGCCGATCAATGCACAGCTCGGAAACATCAGCTATGTGCTTGTTGCTTTAGTCGGTGGTGTCCTTGCCCTGGAAGGCTTCGGTGGCTTTACGCTTGGTAAACTCGCAAGCTTCTTATCTTTTAACAAAAGCTTCAGTCAGCCGATCAACCAGTTAAGCATGCAGATCAACAACATCGTCATGGCACTCGCCGGTTCTGAACGTATTTTTAATTTACTGGATGAAAAACCGGAAACAGATGAGGGATACGTTACCCTGGTCCGTGCAAGAAAAGAAAACGGACAGATCGTAGAATGTGAAGAACGTACCGGTATGTGGGCATGGAAGCATGTACATCAGGCAGACGGATCTGTCGATTATATTGAATTAAAAGGTGATGTCGTATTCGACAATGTCAACTTTGGCTATAATCCGGACAAAATCGTTCTCCACAATGTAGATCTTTTTGCTACTCCGGGTCAGAAGATCGCCTTTGTCGGAAGTACCGGAGCCGGAAAGACAACGATCACCAACCTGATCAACCGTTTTTATGACATTCAGGATGGAAAAATCCGATACGATGGCATCAATATCAGCAAAATCAAAAAAGATGACCTGCGTCACTCTCTTGGGATCGTATTGCAGGATACACATCTTTTCACTGCGACGGTCATGGAAAATATCCGCTACGGTAAATTAGATGCAACGGATGAAGAAGTTATTGCCGCTGCAAAGCTTGCGAATGCAGACACCTTCATCCATCAGCTTCCTGACGGATACAACACAATGCTGACCGGCGACGGTGCAAACTTAAGCCAGGGACAGCGTCAGTTACTTGCGATCGCACGTGCTGCTATCGCAGACCCACCTGTTCTTATCCTGGATGAAGCGACATCTTCTATTGACACACGAACAGAAAAAATCGTTCAGGATGGTATGGATAAGCTCATGCATGGACGGACCACTTTTGTGATCGCACACCGTCTCTCCACTGTCCGTAACAGTGACTGCATCATGGTCTTAGAACAGGGACGCATCATTGAGCGTGGTAATCATGACCAGCTTATGGAAGAACACGGAAAATACTATCAGCTTTATACCGGAAATCTGGCTGAATAAATTTCATCAGGGAAAAATAGTATTATCTCAGCTTCGCTGACCAGAATCATACACCAAGTCTCACGGACGTTCGACTTGAATCCTCATAAAAACAAAGAGTTAGAAAACAACTCTTTGTTTTTATGATTTTTGTACTACATTTATAATTGACATCGTATCTAAAATATACTATACTTATTCCACGTAATAGTCATAGATAAATACAGATATAACTATAATGCTTTCATAGTCATTCATCTGGCTTATGTCATTACTGTCTGTAAATTCTGATCTATTTTTAGTGAAGGATATCATCTCAATTTTCAATAGCCTATTCAGCTAGAAATTTCATTGTATGCATTGAAAAACACCACACATTCTATTATCATAAAAGGAGAAACAGGATTGAATACAACTGATGAAAAAATCCAATGGCATCCTGCATTTGATGCAGCATTGCAAATCGAACTTGGAGAAGAAGCAAAATATCTTGAATTTGATTCAGAACATCTTCTCTCTAAAAAGCCAATGCAAATTGACGTGTTAGTTAAAAATACAAAACATGTAAAAATCCAAAAAAATATTGGAAGAATTTTTCGGCAATACAATATCATAGAATATAAATCACCGGAAGATGCTCTAAACATTGATGATTTTTACAAAACCTATGCGTACGCCTGCATTTACAAATCAGATACAGAAATAGTAAACCTTATACCAGCAAATGAGCTGACTATCACTTTTGTCTGTTACCATTACCCGAAAAACATGCTCCAGAAACTATCGAATGACAGGAACATAACTGTAGAAAGCATAGAGAAGGGTATTTATTACCTTATTGGTGATGCAATTCCAATACAGCTAATAATAGTTCCGCAGTTGTCGAAAGAACAAAACTACTGGCTGAACAATCTTCGAAATAATCTAAAGGCAGGTGGCGAAATCAGATATTTCATAGAACAATATGGTAAAAATAAAAATTCTAAGTTATACCAGGCACTTGCAGATACAATCATGCGAGCAAACTGGAATGAAGTAAAGGAGGAGCGAAAAATGTGTGAAGCACTACGAGAATTGTTTGCAGATGATTTAAGAGAATCAAGAGAAGAAGGTATTACCGAAGGTAAAATTGAAGGTGCTGCCTCTAAAGTCATAGAGCTAGTCATAAAAAAATACCAAAAAGGTTACAGTGCAGAAGAAACAGCAGATATATTAGAAGAACCTGCATCATTAATTAAACAAATATATGACGTCATTGGAAAACATTCATCGGATTATAATGTAGAAACAATTTACAAAGAACTTCTCATTCAAGTCGAACGTCCGTGAGACTTGGCGGCGCGTGATTCCGGTCAGCGAAGCTGACATATTCCATACAGAATCACTGTGCATCCTCGCGGAGCGTTTATCTCAGTCGGAGATTGGACTCCCACTGAGACAAATTTGCTATTACCATTCAAAAAATGCCGTTTTACATTACTGACGACAGCTGTCAGTTCCCTTAATGCATATTTCCCACAAATGCCTGCTATATAGTAGATGCAATGATCTGCATCTCACCCTGTAATTCTACCGTTCCAAAACCATTCGGAAGAATAAAATGGTCACCCTTTTTCACCAGCTGTCCATTGATGATTCCATCGCCTTCGGTAACGGTCATATTCATAAATTGTGTTTTCTGCTCAAACGTCATTTTGCCGGAAACTTCAAGCTTATAAATATGATAATATTTGCAGGCATAAAGTTCGTTTAACGTGTTGACCGGAAGGTCTGCTGCGGATTTCACACTGTCTGAAACAGATTTTGCAGGCACTGTGATCACGTCAATACTCTTATCTATATGTAATTCTCTCGGTTTTCCATTTGAGAGGCGGTCATAATCGTAAACACGATAGGTAATATCGCTGTTCTGCTGTGTCTCTAGGATCAATGTTCCACCCTTGATCGCATGGACAGTTCCCGGATCAATCTGAAGAAAATCGCCTTTTTTGATCGGAATCTCACGGATAAAATCACTCCATCTTCCCTCATGGATCATCTCGCTTAATTCTTCTTTCGTTTTGGCATTATGTCCGATGACAATGGTTGCATTCTCCTTACAGTCTAAAATATACCAGCACTCGGTTTTTCCAAGAGAGCCATTCTCATGTACTTTCGCATAATCATCATTTGGATGCACCTGAATACTTAAGTCATCTTTTGCATCAATGATCTTGACCAGAAGTGGGAAACGGTCGCTGTCCACATTGCCAAATATTTCCGGGTGTTTTTCCCACAATTCGGAAAGCTTCATTCCACGGAATTCACAATCTTTTAATGTGCCGTCTCCATTTGGATGTGCGGAGATTCCCCAGCACTCGCCCAAATCATTTCCCTCTACCGGATAATGAAAATCCTCTCTTAATCTTGTTCCGCCCCAGATATTGTGAGTGCAGACCGGATCTAAAAATAAAATTTCTATTGTTGTCTGATTCATTGATAGTTCACCTCCGATTTATAAATAAGTGCCAGGCTGATACCACCAATACAAACTCACAGCAAAAAACGGCTAACACGCGATCCTTGGCGTGTCAGCCGTTTTTGCTATAGTCTACGTATATGGGAAAGCTTATTTTCCTCTGTAAACTGTATCACAAAGGATCGGTTTCTCTTTACAGTTCATATTACAGCTGAGTTGTTGGCACTATCAGCTTGTGAATACTAATTATTTTTAATTCTGCCTCGTCTACGGAAAATATAAATAGTAACTACTGCTATTGCCAATAGAAAAAGAACAATCATAACGTGATTTGTATATCCGTAATCACTTTCTTTTGCAGGATTATCCTCTGTCTTGTTTTCATTCAAATCATCATCTTCTGCCTCAGCGACATCCTGTGTGACTTCATCCTGTTGTCTCTGATCCGCCTGATCTTCGTTCTCCTTTTCAACAACATCTGATATGTTTTTTTCGTTGTCCTGTTTTGCCGCATTACTTACGTTTTTCGTACTGAGATTTTTTTCATTTTTCTTTGATATACTGTCCTGCTCTGCTTTTCCATTTATTTTTGTCATACTTTCTGACTCTGCATTTTTACTTTCGGTTCCCTTCACTTTCTCCTGACTTTCACCCTTCTGCTGTGCATCATTATCTACAGAATGCTTCTCATTACTTCTGTTGATATCATCTTGTTTTTTATTGTGGTCTGTATTATTCTGATCATCTTTTTTCTCTGTTACCACCATCTCAGAAGCAACCTCATACTGTTTTCCGTTGACTGTAATTTTACTATTTCCAAAACCATGATAAATCCGTATTTTTTCAGATTGACTAATTTCCTTTCCGTCCTCACTTCTTACTGTAAAAAGAGCTCCATCAGGATACTCATTTCCCTCATAATTATTTGCATAGAATGCTATATATGATGGTGAATCAACATAAAACCCATACTGTGGAAGCTGTATTCCATTCCACTCAAAATTACCTTTTCCAAAATTTACTACAATCTTGACATCTCTGAACACAGATAATTCAACCGTTCCATCTTCATTCAGATATTTATGATCCGTCATCGGTGTTTCTGCTGTTATTCTGTTGAGGTAACTTAAAACTTCCCAGCTGTTTTTAATTTGTGTATCCTGTGGTCCAAGATTTTTTTCTGATCCCCATCCATTGTCATTCCTTGCAAAGACATTATAATTTTCATTAATTGCAGAGCCTGCGTCTTCAAATGACATGGTTCCATCTGCAAACACATTCACATAACCGATCACATACCTGTTATATGAATCGTTCTCTCCGTTTAATACCTGTCTGTTACCATCTTTCGTTAACATAATGCTGACTGCAAATCTTCCTGTCTTTCCAGATGGAACAATTACAGTATATGGTCCGTCCTCGATCACATCTCCGGCTTTCCATGACGTTGTAGCTGACGGAACATCATGTCCCTCCTGAAAAGCAAGTGAACCCTCTGCAAATTCTTTATTTCCAGATACAAAATGTGTAAATATTGTTTGACAGTCTGATGTGACATCTTCTAAAACATTCCAGTCATAACTGATCTCAAAAGATGAACCTGATATCTGTCGAAAGCTTTTTACGCTTGGAGATACCGGAATAAAATCATCCTTTTGATAATACACTCCATCATCCAGCTGATACAGCGGATTTTCTGCATATAAAATATGACTTACAACAGACTTAGCGGTATTCTTCCCATAGGAACCTATTTTCTCACTCATATGTGTATATAAATTTACACAGTCTCCATAAACCAATTCCATCAACGGTATGACAGAACCATCATTTGCACCGGTTGTTTTACCTGAAAGCATTCCCTCAAAATAATCAGTATAAGGGATTCCCCATTCTACGCCACCTTCTGAACCAAATATTCCAAACGTATCCTTGGCATAAGAAATGAGTTTTGTTTTCGCTGCCATATCTTCATCTTTCGTCAGAGGATTCGGATTGTAACTGTCATACAATGGTACATTAAGGGTTGTATCTATAAAATAACTGGTTGGAGCAAAAAGATTATTTACCTGTGGCAAATTCCTTTCCGCAAAAGTGAATGCTTTTGCAGAAGACATAAGATATGGTATTCCTCCAGCCCATACACCACCTTTCATCGCATTCCCATTTTTGTCATACATCAATACATTTTCGTCATATGATGGTGCATCTGTATACATGTCCTGATAATTATCATGTAGACCAAATAAGTATCCAAGGCTTTTTATTTTTTCTGACAATGTCTGTAAGCCCTCATTGCCTCCTGCTTCAGGGGCTGCCGGAAGTATATCCGGATACTGATTGTCAAAGCCCTTATGGATCCATCCTCCTAAAGTAAACAGACTTCTGTCTATTTCCAGATCATTTTTCCAATGCTCAGCTACAAGACCTACTTCTTCAAATGTATGTGAATTATAGGTATTATCCTTTCCCCTGATCAATGTGTCCGGCTTTGCTGTTGCAGTGCCATACAATAATTCTGTATTTGTATATGTTTTCTTTTTTTCACTGAACGGAACTGCGTATCCTTTTTCCTGTGCTTCTTTCCGATATTCTTTTGCAATTTCTACATAAGACGCTTTTCCAACCGGTGTCATAATAAATGCATTAGCTTTCTTCGTTAATTTTAATGATACAGTTACCATATCAGTGCCATTCACATATTCATTATCTACCCTCTCATGCGTCACAAGAAGTTCTGTATCCGGAGAATCCCAGCTTACAAGCATTCCTGATCCTGATTTCACAACCCCGGCAAATGCCATATTATAATTGCCATATGTCTGATAGATCTTTGTAAATTGTGAAACTCCATCTGCTTTATAAAGTTTTCCGACTCCTTCCGGCACCACCAGTTCCCCCTGATCTGTATCAGATGCTTCTAATGCGTGATTCAACAGGTTCACACCTGATACTTTCAAGTCACTGTTTTCATCCATTTTCGCCTGATAAGATACTTTAATTCCTTTTCCATTTTTTACTTTTTCAAATAATACGACAATATCCTGACTTTCCTCTCCTGCATGTGTTGTAAAAGTAACTGAAAGTTTATCCGAAGCTTCATTTATTTCTTTCACATGATTCAGTGATGTCGTTATTTTTGTGCCTTCTTTTTCATATTCAACCGTTCCCATTCCAGTCTCTGTAACATCAGACGACCACACTGTATTCGTAGTTAAATCCTTTAAAAGCCATGAACCATTACTCTTATCAACCATCAGTTTCCATGTATCTGTATTCAGAGATACTTCATCGGTCACACGTTTTTCAAGCTGTTGCTGTCTTTTCTGTGCTTCCTCTTCATCCAGACCTTCATTTCCGGCTGAATTACTCCATGAAACATTATCTTCTGATCCATTCTCATCTACAGCCTTTGCATTGTATACAACTTCTCCATCTGCCTTGCCAGTAAGGCTCTTCTTCCAACATAAACCAACCGGGATGTCCACAGTTCCGGTAATCGTGCCTGCTGAATGAGTAATGACATAATTATATGTATGTGCTATGCTTGAATGATTATAAATATAATAATCCACGCCAACGCTTCCATCTCTGGTATCTCTTGTGACCAGTGTACTTCCCCACTCTTTGCCTTCAGGAATCATTACAATGGTTGCAAAATCTTTTGCTGTTTTGCCTGATGAAATGCCTGCTTTCCACTCCACTGTTGAAGATGAAGTACTTTTGTCACTATCCCCAACTAATATAGTCATCCTGAATGATTGTTCTGGTCTTTTTTGAAAAATAGCTGTCCATGGGATAGCAATCTCATATCTTGTATGGTTTCCATCCCTTACAGTTTTAAAATCAATAACAGACTGATCCTCCTTAGCACTTCCTGTATACCATGTATAAACAGATGGATTTCCATTCACATTTGCAAAACCAAATTCCGGTCCATAATCATCTCCATATGCACTAAATGCCACCTGGACACAGTCACCACCATACATACCATATCCATCGATTCCTTCATGCTCATCATCTGTTACATCTAAGGCAAGATAATAATTGTTTTCATCATAACTCATCCATGCATCTGCTAAAAAATCATCTGGATTATTGGAATAATACTTATTGTCAGGCAACTCGATACCTGTGCACTGCTCCCAGTCATCCAGATTACCATCAATATTTTTTCCCATACTGTAAAATAATGGCATAAAAGACTCGTTTCCAAACTGATTGCCTGCATAAAACCTTTCGTCTTCCTGATCTGTTCCCAGCGTATATACAAAATCAGAAACCCTGCTGTCCAACATACCATTCTTCACTGCATACGCCCGCAGTTTCATATTCCGGTTAATCAGAACTTCTCCCTGATATCTTATCCTGGTATCAGATGTGACTGGATTTGTAGTATCTGTTGTATAGTATATTTCTGCATCTTCTGTAGCTGTCGTAAGTGTAATGGTTGTCCCAGGTGTTACTTTTGTTCCTGTACCAATTGAAGCTATGACACTTTCAACTGCCGGCTTCTCGTATACACAGAAATTATCCAGAACCATCTGCTGTTCCGCCGGCAGAGTATCTGGTGAGTCTCCTGCGTACATCCAGAATTCAATTTCTGTGATATTGTCTCTTACAAGCTGGCTTACATCCAGCATATATTCTGACCAACTACCTTCCTGTCCCGAGTTTATACTGCCCTGATATACAATATTGTCATTATTGAAGATATTAATATTGATTGTCTTTCCTTCTAATTTTTTTACTGCATATACATCCATTGAAATTTTCTGAACGGCTGACCAGTCAAGTCCATTCTCTGGTCTCCATATCACATTTGCGAAATCACTTCCATTTTCTGTATATATCCCTTTTAATAACAGTGCTCCCTTTCCCTCTGTTGTTGTTTCAGATGTTACCAATGCATCAAGCGAAACCTGTGAACTTCCTCCGTCTATTTTCCAATCGGAAATATCTTCCATTGCGTTAATGGTTCTCTTATTAACGATCTGCTCCTGCTCTGTAGTCTCTACCGGATCTGTTCCAATCCTGTCTATCACATATATCATTTCTGCCGGTACATTCTCCGGAGAATCACCACTATACATCCAGAATTTGATTTCTGTAATATTACTGCGCTGCTTCTGACTTAAGTCAATAGATATATGTTTCCAGCTGCCTTCCTCTCCGGCTGCTATGGATCCCATGAATATGATTTCATTTCCATTTGTGATGTTCATATTCAAAGATTTTCCATCCAAAGCTTTCTCTGTATAAATATCAAATTCCAGTGTTTTATGCCCACTTAAATCCAATCCATTTAGGGGATTCCAGACTGCTGTGGCAAATTCACTGCCATCTTTTTTATTATAAGTTCCCTTTATCCGCAGTGCACCATTTCCCTCTGTTTTTAAATTCCCGACAACACTTCCTTCCATTTTTACGTTATCTGTACTGGATATAACCCATTCATCCGGATTTTCCATATTATTCAGCAAAACATTCTGTGTTTCTGCATATATATGCTGTCTGAAACCTGCAAACACTCCCCAGTCTGCTGTTCCAGCCATAATGACCATTATTAATAATACTGCCATACTTCTTTTTAGTTGCGAAAATATCTTCATGAAACCCTCCTCATACTTTCACTTATAAAGTGCATCTATCCCCAGTTTTATAGCCCCAGCTATTCCTGCATTGTCTCCCAACGCCGGTTCAACGATATAATCGTCTATCCGGTCAATCAGCATCTCATTTGTTATATAACCATTCAGCTGTTTCACAACCTGTTCCCGGACAATTTGAAGCAATTGTTTCTGATGCATAACACCTCCCCACAGAATAACTTTCTCCGGGGAATAAGATAAAATATAGTTCGTAATTGCCTGTCCCAGATAGTAACCTTCCATGTTCCATACTTCCTCACGATTAGAAAGTTTATCTGCTGGTATCCCATATCTGCCCAAAATCGCACTTCCGCTTGCCAGTGACTCCGCACAATCCGTATGGAACCTGCAGCATCCCTGATACTTGTCATTTCTGTCTCTCGATATAAGAATATGTCCTGCCTCCGGATGTGCCAGACCATGAAGTAATGCTCCATTTATATAAACACCGACGCCAATTCCTGTACCAACTGTAATATAAATTGCAGAATTTAATCCTTTCGCTGCTCCATAAGTCACTTCACCAAGCACAGCACCATTCACGTCTGTATCAAAACCAACCGGTACTTTTAATATTCCGGCGAATCTGCCTGCAACGTTGCAATAACTCCAGCCTTTTTTGGGTGTATTCATAATAAAACCATATGTTTTTGAATTTTTATTCAGATCAACCGGTCCAAAACACCCAATCCCAAGTGCTTCTATTTTCCATTTTAAAAAATACTGAATTATTTTCTGAATTGTTTCTTCCTGATTTCCGGTTAAAAATGATATCCTGTCAATTATTTTTCCGTCCTCTGTTCCTACCGCACATACCATTTTCGTACCGCCTGCTTCTAATGCTCCTATCAACATATACTCACCACTTCATATTGTCCTGTTTTTGCACTTTTCTCACTGCTTCCATCCGAAAACTGATATCCATCTTCCAGATAGATTTTTCCTTCTATCAGATCTGGTATTATAATCTGTAAAACAATTCCCTGACAATTTTTTTCCCAACGCACACTGATTCTTCCTTCGCATGCTTCATAATATGCCTCACACCAGACAAGCTGTTTTATAAAAGATGGTCTGATCTCAACTTTTCCTGATTCCGTCACATAACATATTCCGACCACACAACTGATAAACCAGTGACTGACATCTCCCCAGAAATGATGATTCAGAGATGTCACAATATCTTTCGGTTCATAAAATTCTTCCCATAGAGTCGTTGCTCCCCGTGTGATCCAGTTACCATAGGATGGGTACTCTTTTCGCGTTATCATTTCATATGCAAGTTCGCTGTATCCGTATTCCGACAGAACATGAAACAAAACACGTCCTCCAAGAACCCCTACATTCATTGCATCCCCAGATTCGTGGATCATTGAAAGCAAATTTTCAAAAGCCTTCTCACGTTCTTTTGCATTAAACAAGCCATAGTAAATCGCCATTGCCTGGGAAGTCTCACAATTTCCCTCTGCCATCATATTCTCCCGATTGATCAGATACAGCCGTATTGCATTATATAATCCTTTATAAATCTCATCTGCATAATGAGCCGCATACACATCCCCTGTCGCTTCAAACATTTCTACTGCTTTTTTACAGATATCCATAGACAGAACGCTGTCTGTAAATATCAAAGGTGCCTCATAATCCCCACATTCCCGGCTTACCTGACACCAGTCTCCTAATCCGATCGCAAGCAGTCCTCTTTCATCCATTCTTGTTGTCAGATAATGCAGATATCTTAAAATAGCAGCTGAATTTTCCTCAATTATCCGCTTATCTTTACGGTATTTGTATACATAATATGGAAGCCATACCAACACACAATCCCATGCCGGACCATTGCCCCATTCAAATCCCCATCCTGCTGTTGGAACAACTCCCGGTAACGCTCCATTATCTGCCTGTGCTTTTCTGATGTTTCTCAACCACTCCCTGTAATACATTTCCGGATTCAGATTAAGCAACGTATGCTCAGCCGAAAGTGCCGCATCCGCAGTCCAACCATTTTTTTCTCTCTGTGGACAGTCCGTTGGAAAATAATAAAAATTCGACAATGTAGATCTTCTTACTGCCTCCTGGATCTTGTTTGCAATATCATCTGAGCATTTAAAATTTCCACGTTCTTCCAGCCTGGAATGCATAACTATATATGTAAGTGTTTCTTTGCACGCCTGCTCTTTGGTCAGACCTTCTACCCATACATAGCGGAATCCATGATACGTAAACACTGGCTGATAGTTTTCTCCTTCTTCTTTTCCTGCAAGAATATATACATCCCGCTGACTGTTTTCTGTCCTGTCACAGGTCAGATTTTTCAGATCAAGCTTTCCATTGATTAAATGTTCCCCATGATGCAGAATTATTTTCTGTCCTCTTTTTCCATAGATTTTCAACCGGCACACACCCGCATTATTTTCACCAAAGTCAAAAAGATAGCCTTCTGTTCCATTCTTACACGGAATAATACTGACAGGTGCTAATTCTTTTTCCTTAATAACCGGTGGCACAGTACATATCACTTTTTCTCCTCGCGGTGTCTCTGCATGAACCGCATATGACCATGTACTATCATCAAATTCTGGAAGATTCCAATCCCGGATTTCCAATCTTGCGTCATACTCCTCACCAATCCTGTAATCATCAGACCGAATCGGTGATCCAATCGTCCGGAATTGCTCATCAGCTTCAAATAAGAGTTCATTTTCCTCATCAGAATCGGTGCTTTTCATTACTGCAATCGCAAATCTTGGTGCTCCACGCCATACTGCCTTGTCAAAATCCCATATATAGCCACCCGGATTATTAAAAAAACCATTTCCGAGAAGTACTCCAATGCAGTTTTTTCCCTTATGAAGATACGGTGCTATATCATATGTATCATAATAAAGCACATCATCCGGTGAACTGATATATGGTGCAAGATATCCCTTTGTAATTCTGATTCCATTTATATATAATTCATAAAACCCTAGTCCGCAAATAGTGACCGAATAATCATCCCTTACGTCTATAACTTCAAAACATCTGCGAAAATAGGGTGCCGGCACAGCTTTTTCCAATGAATTATAACCTGAACCAGCCATAATAAAATTTGTTGATAAATATGACTTTTTTACCTTTACATGATCCATTATCACAATCTCTCCATTTTTCATACATTATCCCTTTACTGCTCCTGCTGTCATTCCCGAAACAATATACTTCTGCAACAGACAGTATAATATAATGATTGGTGCTGAAATTAATGTAATATCAGCAAACAACAGATTCCAGTCAGACTTCTTCTGCGAACAGAATGAGTAAATCGTAAGTGCAACTGTATATCTCCTCGGTGAATTGATCAGAAATAACGCTGTACCGAATTCATTCCAGATTGACATTGCTGCTATAATGACCACTGTTGCCGTAACCGGCTTGATCAACGGCATGATAACTGAAAAAAATAATCTCATTGGATTACATCCATCAATTACCGCTGATTCATCCAGTTCTTCTGGAATGCTTCTGTAAAATCCGGTAAATATAAACACTGCCAATGGGAAAAAACTGGCTGTGTATACCAGACATATTCCAAGATAACTGTGAAGAAGCCCCATTTTCTGCAATACAAAATATGTAGGTACGATAAATCCCGGCATTGTCATTCCAAGAATGATCAGTGTATTGATCCTTTTTACCCAGTGCTGCTGTCTCCTCTGTATGATAAACGCTGTCATAGCTGCCGTGATAACAATGAGTGCCACGGATAAGACTGTGATAATAATACTGTTTTTATATGCTGTCAGAAGTCCTGAACTTTCAAAGACCTCTGAATAATTATCTGCTATCTGCCTGAGACTGATCCCTGAAAATCCAAGTCCTAATTTGTTCGCTTCCTTACTATTCTTAAAAGAATTTATAAGTATCATCCAAAGTGGGATCAGTATGATAAAACTGAATAAAACTGCAACAATCTCTGCAATGAAATGTTCTATTTTTTTCTTTCTCATTATAAGTCAACCTCCTTCCGTCGTATGATCACATAAGATGAAACCGCAAAAACTGCAACCATGATCGACAACAAAACATAGCCTGCATTTGCCTCTCCTTGGAAGTTAAATGCAAATGACCTGTATATTACAGTATTCATTACCTGCGTTGCGACACCCGGTCCTCCGTTGGTTGTTGCCACAATAATATCAAATACTTTTAACCCTCCGATCAAACTGTTCACGAATGCATTATTAAATGCCGGAAGGATCAGAGGAAACACCACTCTCCAGAACTTCTGCCATCCATTTGCCCCATCAACTGTTGCTGCCTCAAGATATTCCGGTGATACCGCCTGCAGACCTGCCAGAAGAATTACCATATTAAATCCAGACCATTTCCAGATTTCGATCGCACATACAGAAAACAATGCGATTTTTGGATTTGTCAACCAGTTCTGGGCAAGCATATCCAGATGTACAGCACGTAAAAACTGGTTCAATATTCCGTTTGTCGGATGCATGATCGCCGTGAAAGCAATTCCTACTGCAACTGTACTTATAATTGCTGGAAAGAAAGCAACAGACCGTAAATAGTTTTTCGCCTTCATTTCCCTGTTTAAAAAGACTGCCAGTCCCAGTCCTATTCCTACTTTCCCGACTGTAGTTACAACTGTAAAAACAATTGTATTGATCAAAGCTCCTTTTGTTCCAGGATCACTTAGTATATTAATATAATTTCTCAAACCCACAAATTCTGCTCTTGTAAAATTCCAGTTTGTAAATGAATAATAGACACCAATAAGAACCGGCAGTATAAAAAAAAGCAGATACATTCCAACTCCCGGGATCATAAAAGCTGCGGGATAACGTTTGTTTTTATTCATTATCTTCCCTTCCTGCACATCAAAATGTGCCATTTTTCAAATAAAAACGGCTGTACGGAATGTCACTCAGCTTGTTTAATTCCGACAGCCGTCTGTCTAACTCACCCTATTATATTTGTATAATGGAACATTTATTTCCAGTTTTCATCTCCGGCATCTTCTGCCTGTTTTGCAAAATCATTATCCAGAGCTTTGGCAACATCCTCAGGCGTTTTTGTTCCTACAAGTACTTCTGAAACATATGTCTCCAAAGGTCCTTTGGAATATTTACAGAAGTCTGTCCACTGGAAGCTTCCTTCCACAGTATCGGATATATTTTTAATATCTACATTTGCACCTGCTAATTCGGCTGTAACTCCCTTAGCCATTGGAATACCAGGCTGTGCATCAAAATATGCCTGCTGTCCGTCTTTTGAAACAATTGCCTGCATGATTGTCTCTGCAAGTTCAGGATTTTTACCATTCTTAGACACATAGAAACACTTTGATACACTCTGTGGCTGATACAATTTATCAGCAAGTGGAATTAAAAATGCTCCAATAGTGCTGTCAGCCTTTTCTTTATCAATTTTATTTAATTCATCAATAACCCAGCTTCCCTGTGGATAGAATGCACATGTTCCATCTAACAATGCCTGTTGTGCCTGCTGATATGTATCAGAAAGATAAGTATCCTGTACATAACCGTCATCCACCAGTTCCTTTGTTTTTGCAATAGAATCAATGAAGCCTGTCATTTCACTCCAGTGTTTCTGGTTTGTTCCCATTTCCTCAGCAAATTTTACTGCATCCTGTGGTTCATAATCAGAATACCATCCCATCAAAGGAATAATCTGCAATGTCCAGGTGTCTGCTGCTGAATAATATACAGGTGTCACACCATTGGCTTTGATCTTGTCACAGTCTGCAATAAAGTCATCCCATGTAGTTGGAACTTCGTTAATTCCTGCTGCTTTCAGAACATCTTTGTTATAGAACATAAACTGTCCACTAACTGTTCCGATTGGTGCTCCATATAATTTTCCATCCAGCAGATATCCTGCTCCTTTAATATAAGAATCATCATATACATCTGAGAAATCATCATCTGAAATATCAACAAAATTTTCTGCCATATCAATCCTTGTATTTGCATACGCTACCGGCTGGAAATACAAAATGTCAGGTACATCTTCCCCACCTGCGTATCTTACCTGGATAATCTGCTCGCCTTCATCTCCATCCGGTACTTTTTCCACTTCGACTTTTGCTCCAAACTTATCCGGATTATTGTTGATATAGTCTACAACCGCTTCCATGCCATTAGAATAATCTGATGTCTGAAGCATTAATGTAACTGTTTCAACCTCCCCCGAAGCCTCGTCAGAAGCTGCCACCTCTGTTCCTGCTGCATTACTACCCTCTGTGGCTGTCTGGTTGTCTGTTCCACACGCCACTAACGAACACGCTGTTGCTGCTGTCAGTAAGAAACTGAGCATTTTCTTTTTCATATCTTCTACCTCCTGAGTTTATTTGCGGTTTTTCCGCTTTTTGTTTTCCTGATGATTGTATTATAACTATATGATTTCAAAATAAACTTGTAACATTTTGCAAAAACTTATGTATTTTTTTACATTGTCTTACGATAATCACGTGGTGATAAGCCTGTTTTCTTCCGAAAAACATTTGCAAAATAAGTATATTGGGTAAAACCACATTGTTTGGCGATCTCGTTCATAGAAAGATTTCTGTCCGCCATTTTTTGAATGCTCATATTGATTCTTGTATCTGTAAGATAGTCTACGAAACCGACCTTGACTTCTTCCTTAAACAGGCGGCTAAGATAGCTGTTTGACACTTTCAGTTTGTCAGCTATATCTGATAAAGAAATATCCTTTCCATAATTCTCCCGCACCTGACGTAGTGTCTCTGCTATATAATAAGAGTATTTCACCGCTTCTGACTCTTTTCTGGCAGCAGTCATTTTTTGAAAAGCATTCACAAACCACTTTTCTGCAGCGTCAATTGTAACAAATTTCTTCCACACCTCATCAATTGTCTCGCCATTCCCATAAAAATAAGAAAGCGGTATTTTCTTCTTTTTGCACTGTGTATTTAACAGGCTGAGCAAATCACTTAATATCATTCTGGCATTTGACAGATTCTGTTCCTTCTCCCTCATCTCCTGAAATAATGGGAGCAGAACTTCCAGACCATCTTCTCCTCTCTCCATACATTCGATCAGTTTTTTCTCCTGTTGGATAGATAATCCTGTAAGTTCACCACTAAACTGTGCCTTCTGACCGGATTTTGACTGATCTATTCCGGAAATAATACTGCTTTCGCCATAAAAAAAACGGTTTTCCATGATATTGGATAAATATATGTATGAAACGTTCATTTCCGTCAATTTTCTTAATCTTTGATCCGTGATAAAACAAGCAGAATAATTCATATAATTTTTCATACACATCATAATACGCGTAAGCAATGCATGAACTTTAAAATAAATTTCGGCTTCACCATATGATTTTGCCAGTGAAAGGATCAGCATATATCTGTCATCACCGAGGCTTCCAACAAACCCATCGCCCCATTCTGTTATCAATTCATTTGTAATGTTCAAAACAGAAAATTCATGTAAATCTCTCTGCTTCAGTGAAACATCATCTTTTTTATAGGAATTTCTGCTAAGTATCATCAGGCAGGGCAGATTTCTTTTCATTTCCAATGGTATTTCAAGCATATCCATTGTCTGTTTCATTTTTATTTCATCCTTATACTGATCTGTCAAAAGTTTTGTCAGGAATTCATTACGAAGCACCATCTGGTTTTTTCTTAAATAATCTTCTGCCTGATTTCTCTTTTTATTCTTTTCATGTTCCGAACATTTTTCACTGGCTCCCATAATTGCAGCGTGAAGATTTTCCTCATTCAGTTCATGCTTAAGCAGATAATCAAATACACCATTTTTCATGGTTTCTTTTACATATTGATAATCGTCATAATTGCTTAAAATAATGATTGGTACTCCCGGATGGAGTATTCTCATCTGTTTTACAAATTCCACTCCATCCATCACAGGCATCCGGATATCCGAGATTACAATATCCGGAACACGCCTTTCCATCACTTTTAATGCCTCTTTTCCATTCTCCACCTGACTGACAATAAAATAGTCATCCATATTTTTTTCAATTAAATTCTTCAACTGTGAACGAATCAATAATTCATCATCAACAACCATTATACTTTTCATATTGCTTCTCCTGCTATTTATTCTGTTATTTTTTCCGGGTTGTTCCAGATAACAGGTAATTTTATTTCAACACTCGTTTCACCTGGAACACTATATATTTCAACACCGTATTCGTTTCCATAATGCAGTTGTATCCGCTTACATACATTGTGTACACCAATCCTGTCACTTTTTTCTTCTGGATCTGTCAATTTATCACACTGTTCCTTCAACATTCCAACTCCATTATCCCGAATTACAATATTCAACTTTTCGTTCATCTGAAAAATTTTGATCGTAACAATTCCCATTCCATCCATTGGTGCTATTCCATGTTTTATTGCATTTTCTAAGAATGGCTGTAATAACATTTTCAATATATATGTATCCTTTAATTCTTCCTCAATCGCAATCTGATATACAAATTTATTACTATATTTATAAATTTGTATCTTGAGATAACTGCGCAGAATCTCTTCTTCTCTCGAAAGTGTGATATATTCATCATTGCACATATTATTTTGCAGTAATACAGAGAGGCTGTCCGTCACCTCTGCAATATTATCTGCATTCTGTAAAACCGCCAAATATTTGATTGTATTCAATGTATTATGCAGAAAATGTGGATTAATCTGGTTTTGCAGCATCTTCATTTCCAGATTTCTCTTTTCTTTCTGCTGTTGTCTGACATCGGAAATCAACTGCCTGATCTGGTCTACAAAAGCTATTATCTGATTTTGAAGAATACCAATCTCATCATCGGTATCTGTAACCGGGTCTAACACCAGTTCATCCTGCTTTATATTTGAAACCGCATTGCACAGCAAAGTCAGACGATTAACCTGCACAGAAAGCAGTAAATATAATATCAATAACATTCCTAATCCCATACCGGTACTCATTACGACCGCCATAAGGCTGACACTTTGAAACTCCCTCGTCACATATTTTTCTGGAACAATCCCTACGGAAATCCAATTCGTATACTCTGAATACTGATAGATCAACAAATATTTGTTACTGTCAGCTCTGATATAAAAACTGCCCGTTTCTCCTGACATTTTTTCATTATTTGCAACAATTTCATCTATCATCGAATTATCTTTTACCTCATTCAAAGGATAAATGACTTTTGAACTGTCTTTATCAAAGATAAAAACATCTCCTATTTCCTTAAATCCTGTCACAAAGCAGTCTTCCATCAGTTTCACATTAATATCTGCCTTAACCACTCCCAACTGACGTTTTCCACTCGTGACATTACGTGCAATCGATATGACCATATCTGAGCCATTCGACTGCGGAGGTAACAGCACACTCTTTTTCCCATGCATATCAACATTTGTAAACCATGGTTGCTCCTTTAACTGGTTATATGGAAGCATGCTTCCTACATGATAATACCTTCCATCCTGTGTTGAGATCATCAGACCTGTCATATAAGATTTGAACTGATACAGACTCATCATTAATGCCTGAATCTTCTGATTGTTTTCAAGCTGCTCTGCCGAAGATACTTTGCCATAATCACGCAATACATCAATGACATTTACCTGATTAATTGAGGCACTCGTCACAACATGATCTATATCTTTTAACATTGTCTCAAATGTTTCATTTGACTGCTCCAATACGGTTCCGATATATTTTTCTGTTGATTTTTGTGCTTCTTTTGCTGTAATACTGTACCATGTAACTCCTATCAGTACATCCATGATACACATTGCAAGAAGTGATAATAAAAGTATTCTAAAACGAAATCCGTGTTTCATTCCTGCCTCCATTTTTATTTTTTTCCAAATTCATTATAGAAATTTCATTGTTGACTGACAATATTGAATTTTGACATCAAGCATTCATTTTTTGACACTCTGCCATACATCAGTTGAAAACACTTACACTGAATGGTAGTTTAGCATTATCAAAACTAGGAGGATTTTATATGAATCAAAATTTCACCGGTTACGTTATTTCACATACCCATTGGGATCGGGAATGGTATCTTCCATTTCAGGACTTCCGTATGAGACTTGTCAATTTGCTTGATACCCTGATTCCGTATCTGGAATCACATCCGGAATTTGTAAATTTTCATCTGGATGGACAGACCATCGTATTAGAGGATTATCTGGAAGTCCGCCCTGAAATGAATGCACGCCTTAAAGCACTGATTCAGAGTCATCGTATCTCTATCGGTCCATGGTATGTTCTCCCTGATCTGCAATGTATTGGTCAGGAATCCATTGTACGGAATTTAAATCTTGGCATTCGTGTCGGTACAAAGATGGGACCTGTCACACAGATCGGATACCTGCCTGATATTTTTTCCCACCCGGCACAGCTTCCCCAGATTTTTGAACAGTTCGGCTTTTCCTCAGCAGTCATTTGGCGTGGTATTTCTGGTACCAGTGAAACTTTGAAAGAAGAATTTCTCTGGGAAGCCCCTGACGGCACCAGACTTTTTACTGTCCACCTTCCAGACGACAGAGGCTATCTGAATGCATTTCCATTGGACTCCTCTCTGCCAGAGGCTTCCAAACAGTTTGATAAATGGTTTGAAGAACGCATTCCTTATGCAGTCACACCTTTCATCCTGTTTATGAATGGATGCGATCATCAGAATCCAAATTACATGCTTCCTGAATGTATTGCATATTTTAACCAATACCATGACTCTCTTCATCTGAAACATACAACCCTTACCGAATTTATAGCGGCAGTGCAAAACATGCATCCAAATTTATCCATCATAAAAGGAGAACTGAATTATGTCAATCAGACTCCGGGGCGTCATTTAAATGGTTCTTTAAAAAATACTTTGTCTGCAAGGATTATACAAAAAATTTTAAATTACGAAACAGAAACAGGATTGATCCGCTACTTAGAGCCATTGTCCGTCCTATGTAACATTTACTGTAATACGAGTTTTTCTCATTTTATTGATACCGCATGGAAATATCTTTTACAGAATCATCCCCATGACAGTATCTGCGGATGCAGCTGTGATGAAGTTCATTTAGATATGGATCGTCGTTTTGCTTGGTCGCAGGAAATCATCGATACATGCTGTAGCGAAGCAATGCGCTTATTATCATACCGGTTTTCAGAATATAAAGAGTCCTCAGATACCGATGACGTTTCAGAGACTCCTGTACATTTCTGGAATCCCCTGACTTTTGACCGGGACAATGTAGTATGTGACTTTACGCTCCGGCTTCCGATTGATACATTTTTCCGTGATATCGTGATCACAGATTGCCATGGAAATACTCTTCAAAGCCAGATCCTGGGAATAAAAAAAGATGGAATTGTTCTCCATCCTTTTCATAAAGATCCCTCCTGGGACAATTTCCAGCTTGTTCATCTGGAAGTATTATTGCCACATCTTCCGGCAACCGGCTTTGCAACTGTATTCTGTTCCATTTCAGATGTTCCGCAGACAATTCTCCCTCAGACAGTAACTCTGCTTCATAAAATGGAAAACGAATTTCTTTCTGTCCGGATTCATTCTAATGGAACATTGTCTATCACTGATAAACTTTCCGGACAGACTTTATCTGATCTTCATATTTTAACAGATGAAGCGGACAAGGGGGATGAATATGTTTTTTCTCCTGAACATGTGCAGTATGTCTGGAACTCATTGTCATCTGCACCATCCATCAGAATGAATTACGGCAAGCTTTGTTCAACTGCTGAAATAATCTGGAATACACCTAACGCTGAACTTTGTACTCATGTAACGCTGACCAGAAATTCGAAAATAATCAGATTTCATACAAAAATAACAAATAAAAAGGGGAATCATCGTCTCCGTGTTCTGTTTCCCGTAAATTATGATACAAACAGTTCGTTTGCTGACTCAACTTTTGCTATCACTTCCCACCCATTTGAACAGAGTCAGCCGAAAGCAGATGCCTGGATTGAATCTGAAAATGGCTGTTTTTCCCAAAAAAGATTTGTGTATCTGTGCAACTCTTCATCCCTATTTGCATTTATGGGAAAAGGCCTTCCAGAATATGAATTCATTAAAACAGATGCTGGAAATGCTATCGCTGTTCCATTGCTTCGTGCAGTAGACCGTATTGGAAAAGAAAACTCTCTTGGCACCTATGCTCCTCCTGGGCCAAAAGCAGTATATACCCCTGATGCGAATCTGATCTGTACATATTCTGTATCCTACGCAATCTGTACATTTTCCGATGCATCCGATAATGTAGATGAACTGCTGACAGCCAGTGAGCAGTTTCATGGAGAACCAATTGCATACCAAGCTGATTCTAATGAACATGTTGCTGCCGAGTATCAATTACAATCTGCTGCAAACAAACTGACTCATTCTTTTTTGAAAGTTTCAGATCCAGGATTCGTTATTTCATGTATAAAAGAAAGTAACGACCATAATGGTGTATTGATACGAGGATACAATATTACCGAACAGACTTTGGATGTTATTCTGAACCTGAATTTTCCATATAGGAAGATCTGGCTCTCAAATCTGTGTGAGGAAAAGCTGTCCATTCTTTCTGAGCAGACCGAAGTGCTGTCTCTTTGTGTGCTTCCTCATAAAATTCAGACTTTGTATTTTGAGTTGTAAGATCCTGTCAACTGCTCGTATCAGCTATTAAAGCCCTGTGCAGCTGTTGATAACCGCTAAAACCACACAGGAATGCAACTTCTTTCATATTATATCTGCTTTCCTGCATTAACAGTTTCGCATGGTTCACACGCAATTTTTGTAAATAATCATGCATAGTCATGTGATATTCCGATTGAAAGATGCGGTTCAGCTGACGCTCACTCAGATACAATGCCTTTGAAACTTCCTTTGTCGTAAAATTCCGATAAAAATTCAATTCAAGAAAATTTTTTACTTTTTGTGCCATCAGCTCTTTTTGATGAGAAATTTTTATCGGATACTTATTTTCCACATTGTTTAAAGTGTACAGAAATGAAAGTACGCAATTAAAAAAAAGAAGTTCTGTTCTTGTCAGATATCCGTTTTTCAGCTCTGTCAGTTCCTGTTCAAGTATATAAAACAGAGACTCAAGAGTCTGATCCGGGTGTCCGGCAAAAAAAACCTGTTTTGAAACAAATTCATACAACTCAGACAGTTCCTTTTGTTTTAGAGCCTTTTCACTAAATTCAAGCTGACATTCAATGCAATACTCTTCCATGATGTCTTTGTCGTCAGAAATCTGTTTATGCATTACAAATGGAAGTGTCATAAATATGTCTCCCTTAGACACCATAAACTCTGCATCCCCTATCTGAATCCTTCCCTTTCCCTTAGTAATATAATGCAATTCCATATCCGGATGTGCATGCTGTGGTATCATCCACGCAAAATCATTATCTGAAATTTTAGAAAATCTTGTTATCTCTAATATCAATCCTTTATATTCCATTTTTTCCTGTGAAACAGAATATTCTTCTACCTGTAACTTCTTTGTTTCTTTCATTTGCTACAATTTTCCCTTCTAAATCCCCTGTCCTTTTCCATTTCGAGTCCACTATACAATATTTCTAACCATTTAAGAAATTTACAATGCGATCGTACGTCCGAAGTCGGCGGCGGTACGATGAGAGATAGAAATAACGGTTCTGTTTTGAGCTACACGCTTCAGTGCTTCCAGTATTTTTTTCTCAGTTTCGGCATCAAGGTTGGCTGTGATCTCATCTAGCAGTAAGAGACCGGGATTAGCGGCCGCTGCTCTGGCAATCGATAACAGCTGCCATTGTCCCTGGGAAAAGAGTTCCCTGGTACATTCCGTATCATACCCATTCTCCAGGCCTTCTATTGTTTCTTTCAGACCGGTTAAGTCAGCTGCCTGTCTTACCATCTCTTCTGAGATCGTTTCATCAAATAGTGTGATCTGGTCACGCACAGTTCCAGGTACCATATGAAATGTCTGTTCTACATAACCAAATAGCTTTCTGCGGTCTTTTTCGCTGATCTTGGATGACGGTATGCCATGTATCAGTATTTTCCCTTTTTGCGGCTCATAAAGCCCCAGGATCAGTTTAAATATAGTACTTTTTCCGGCTCCGGTACGTCCTGTAAGCGTCACCTGATCTCCGTCCATGATTTTTAAGTTGAGGTTCTCTAATACCATGTGTTCATCATAGCCAAATGTCACATCTGAAAATTCAACAAATGTTCTGTTATTATGCTGTATTTCCATCCTCTGCATCTCTGTCGTATCTTTCGCATTGTCTTTTCTCTCTTCCAGCTCAAAAAACTCATTGATCCTGTGGATTCCCGCAACTGCTGACTGGATCGTCTGGATCTCCATTCCGAGACTTTCTACCGGTGAAAATACCTGACTGATATAGTTAATGACAGCAACTGCTGTTCCGGCAGACATTCCAAAGAAAGTCATTACCGTCTGGTTACCGGAGGCTGACAGGAGCATGACAAATGCAACCACTGCTGCATTTAGAATAAGAATGGAAGGCGAATAGATCGCATCATAGAAGTTTGTCCGCTCCATTGCTTCATAACTTTCACCGATATAAGCATCATACCGCTCTCTCATATATTGCTCTTTTCCAAGGCAATGAATGGTGCGGATATTGTGAAGTGTCTCCGGCACATGACCGGAAGCCCTTGCGACTGCTTTACGGTTTTTGATCTGTGAAGCAAGCATGTTTTTCTGGACATGTCTCGTAAAGCAGAATACAAATGGAAGAAGAACACAAAGCGTTATCGTCAGTCCGCGGTTTTGAAACCAGACTACAACAAGAATACTGATGATCTTACAGGCATCTGCAAACATACTGATGATGCCGGAGGTAAAAAGCTTCTCCACTGTATCCACATCTCCTACAAATCTGGATGCCACTGCTCCCGGTTCCTGTTCATTCACTTCATCAGTTGTAAGCTCTGTAAATTTATCCATAAGACTGCTTCGGAGTGCATGTGTGATTTTCTGTCCCAGCACTGTCAGAAGACCTTCTCTGGCTGATTCCATCCCACCTGTTACTGCCAGCATAATAAAATAAAGAAGAATCAAAGAAAATGCTATGCTCTTTCCGGTTGTGATCGAATCAATCATCTTTGCAAGGATCAATGGTGGTATCAAAGCTGCGATCACTGCTCCGATGACAGAAAAAAAGATTGCAGTTGAAAGAACTTTCTGTTTTTTTATTGTTGTAAATACTATTTTTTTTACCTGTCTTTTCTTTTTCATCTGATCCTCCTTTTCTTTTTTCCAGTATAGTTGTTTTATGCCAAAAATACCACCCCTTTGGAACAAAACGGTTCTTTCAAAAAACAGTCTGTTTCAAAAAGGTGGTATCTTTTTAAATATCTTCTATTGTATCCGCATTCGCTTATACATTAATTTCTGCAGTCATTCCAAGTTCTTCTTTGTTCGCTTCAAGAATCGGATTCACAACATTTGCAAGGAATTTATCAACCTGGATCGGTGCACGTCCGACATATTTGGACGGATCCATAGTAGCCTGTAACTCCTCCAGTGTAAGGTTAAAGGATGGATCTGCTGCGATAAGCTCTAACAAATTGTTGTCTTTTCCTTCTACCTTCACGTTCTTTCCTGCTTCCATGGAAAGCTGGCGGATCTTTTCATGTAATTCCTGACGGTTGCCGCCATTCTTAACTGCATCCATCATGATATTCTCTGTTGCCATGAATGGAAGCTCTGCCATCATATGCTTTGTGATAACTTTGTCATATACAACAAGTCCGTCCACAACGTTTAAGCAAAGATCTAAAATACCGTCGATTGCAAGGAATCCTTCCGGAATGCTTAATCTCTTGTTTGCTGAATCATCGAGAGTTCTCTCAAACCACTGTGTTGCAGAAGTGATCGCCGGATTTAAGGCATCTACCATCACATAGCGTGATAAAGATGCAATACGTTCAGAACGCATTGGGTTTCTCTTGTAAGCCATGGCAGAAGAACCGATCTGGTTCTTCTCAAATGGTTCTTCCACTTCTTTTAAGTGCTGTAATAAACGGATATCATTCGACATCTTATGGGCACTTGCTGCAATACCTGCCAGAATGTTCGCTACTCTTGTATCAACTTTTCTGGAATAAGTCTGTCCGGAAACTGCATAGCAGTCTTTGAATCCCATCTTTGCAGCGATTGTCGGATCGATCTTATCGATTGTCTCCTGATCACCATTGAATAATTCAAGGAAGCTTGCCTGTGTACCGGTAGTTCCCTTTGATCCGAGTAACTTCAGGCTTCCCATAACATACTCAAGATCCTCTAAATCCATAACAAATTCCTGTGTCCAGAGTGTTGCCCTTTTACCTACGGTAGTAGGCTGTGCCGGCTGGAAATGGGTAAATGCCAGTGTTGGAAGATCTTTGTACTTATCAGCGAATTTGGAGAGTTCGCAAATCACGTTGACAAGCTTTTTATGAACAAGCTTTAATGCTTCATTCATCACAATAATATCTGTATTATCACCTACATAACAGGATGTTGCTCCAAGATGGATAATTCCTGCAGCTTTCGGGCACTGCTGTCCGTAAGCATATACATGGCTCATAACATCATGACGGACTAACTTCTCCCGTTCTCTTGCAACATCGTAGTTAATATCGTCTGCATGTGCTTTTAATTCATCGATCTGTTCCTGAGAGATAACCGGTTTTCCGTTCTCACTTAATCCGAGTTCCATCTCTGTCTCAGCAAGTGCGATCCATAATCTTCTCCAGGTTTTGAACTTCATGTCCTGGGAAAAAATATACTGCATCTCTTTGCTTGCATAACGTTCTGAAAGAGGGCTTGTGTATCTGTCTGTACTCATTTTATGGGTCTCCTTTTTTCTTATCCGGCAGCGTATCCTGCTGCCTGTTCTATAAAATTGCTCTGTATTGTCCTATTGATCTTTTATCGCTCGAAATCTCCCCTGATATCCTCTTTTGGTGGATCTAATGGGTATTCTCCTGTGAAACATCCCTGGCAGATCGGCAGACCATCTACCATCTTTGCAAGGCGTCCGATCTCAAGGTATCCTAATGTATCTGCTCCGATCACATCACGGATCTCCTCGATCGTTCTGTTATAAGCGATCAACTGCTCCCTTTCCGGAATATCTGTTCCGAAATAGCATGGCCATAAGAATGGTGGGGAACTGATCCTTACATGTACTTCCGTTGCTCCTGCATCGCGAAGCATCTTTACGATACGGTCAGAAGTCGTACCACGCACGATAGAATCGTCGATCATAATAATACGTTTGCCGTCTACTGCTTCTTTTAAAACATTCAGCTTCACTCGAACACTGGATTCACGGCTGCTCTGTTTTGGTTTGATGAAAGTTCTTCCAACATAGCCATTCTTTACAAAAGCTGTTCCATAAGGGATCCCTGACTGAAGAGAATATCCAAGTGCTGCTGCATTTCCTGATTCCGGGACACCAACTACAAGATCTGCATCTACCGGGCAATCCATAGCAAGGAACTTTCCGGCTTTGATTCTTGCAGCATAAACACTCACATCATCAATACGGCTGTCCGGTCTTGCAAAATAGATATACTCAAAAATACATCTTGCTTCCTGTTCCTTTGGAAGTGCCATGGAAAGATCTGACTGAATTCCATGATCCGGTGTGATCGTAACAACCTCACCCGGCAAAACATCACGTACAAAATCTGCTCCGATCGTCTCAAGAGCACAGCTTTCAGATGCAAGAATGTATGTATTGTCTCTTTTTCCGATACATAAAGGTTTAAATCCGAATGGGTCTCTTGCTCCGATCAGCTTTCTCGGACTCATGACTACCAGGGAATAAGCTCCTTTTAATTTGCGGCAGGCTCTTCCGACTGCTTCCTCAACTGTTTTGGATTTTAACCGTTCTCTTGCGATATGGTAAGCGATCACTTCAGAATCGATGGTTGTCTGGAAAATCGCACCGGTATATTCAAGATCTTTTCTAAGTTCTGTCGCATTGATCAGATTTCCGTTATGTGCCAATGCCAGCGTACCTTTTACATAGTTTAATACCAATGGCTGGGCGTTCTCTCTTGTGGAAGCCCCAGCTGTGGAATAACGGACATGTCCTACTCCGATATCTCCCTTCATGAGCTCCAGATGTTCCTGTGTGAACACTTCATTCACAAGTCCCATTCCCTTATGGGAAGTCACTTTTCCTTTCGGTCCGTTTGTCTCACTTACTGCGATACCACAGCTTTCCTGTCCTCTGTGCTGCAAAGCAAACAGTCCATAATAGATTGTTGATGCGACGTCTCCTCCGTCAAAATCATACATTCCGAAGACACCGCACTCCTCGTGCAGATCATCCCATGGAGTCTCTTTTTCTAACTCATTGTTATACATAAATCGTTTCTGCCTTTCCGCTGGTTTTCTGAAATATATCAACTGCACCACTGATTACACCCCATATTATAAAATATGGGGTTCTGCATTATGACATTATTTATCAAATTCTTTTCCTGTTAATAAAGCGAATGCTTCTTTATATTTATCTACAGTCTTTTCTACTACTTCTTCCGGTAACAGGAAGTCGTTGTCCGGATTTGCTTTCAGCCAGTCTCTTACATACTGCTTATCGAAGGATGGCTGTCCTTTTCCAGGTTCGTATCCTTCTAATGGCCAGAATCTGGAGCTGTCCGGTGTGAGCATCTCATCACCAAGAACGACCTCTCCGTTCTCATCCAGACCAAACTCGAATTTTGTATCTGCAATGATAATTCCCTTGCTTAATGCATATTCTGCACATTTCTTATAAAGAGCGATCGTTGCATCTTTGATCTTTTCTGCATATTCTGCACCTTTTCCAGGATAAATCTTCTCTAATACTTCCACGCTCTGCTCAAAGGAAATGTTCTCATCATGATCTCCGAGATCTGCCTTTGTACTTGGAGTATAAATTGGTTCCGGTAACTTGTCAGATTCCACTAAGCCTTCCGGAAGACGGATACCACAGACAGTGCCATTCTCTTTGTAGCTTGCCCAGCCGCTTCCTGTGATATATCCACGGACAATACATTCGATCGGAAGCATCTCTAACTTCTTGCACATCATGCTGTTGCCGTCAAATCTTTCATTCTGGAAAAATTCAGGCATATCCTTTACTTCTACAGAAAGCATATGGTTTTTGATCACATCCTTTGTATAATCAAACCAGAATTTGGACATCTGTGTTAAGATTGCACCTTTTTTTGTGATTTTATTTTTTAAAATATGGTCAAATGCTGAAATTCTGTCAGTTGCTACAATAATTAAGCTGTCCCCATTATCATAGACTTCACGTACTTTTCCCTCTTTTACCGGTTTAAACTCCTGCATTGATACATCCTCCTTGTTCTATGCGATATGATACAAATATTCTAATACATCCGCTTTTACAAAGTCAATGTGTTTCCCCATTTCCATGGTATAGAAAAAAAACATCTTTTTATAAGTATTTTTGTGCATTATAGTGTTTTATATAAGTGTACCTAATATATCCATTTACCTGCTCTAATCTCATGAGGCAATACAACGATTTTCTACTACGATTCAGGCATCACAAGGTCTGCTTCATAATCTTTATTAGCAGATTGCATAAAAGAAACCGCAATTTAATTTCCATTCTGTGGATTAGAAATTGTCCATCCACAAAACGAAACCCAAATTGCGGTCCGGTTTTTATTCTTCTTTTGCTTCCGCTTTTTCTATTCTGTCAAATACCATGTCATAACCGTCATTTCCATAATTCAAAGAACGATTTACACGGCTTATCGTTGCTGTAGATGCCCCTGTTTTCTCAGCAATATCCAAATATGTCTTCTGGTCACGCAGCATCTTTGCAACCTCAAACCTCTGTGATAACGATAATAATTCGTTCACTGTACATACATCCTCAAAAAATGTATAGCATTCTTCTCTGTTCTCCAGACTTAAGATCGCATCAAAAAGATGATCGACTGCCTCAGTCCTTAACTTTTTACTCATGTTCCTTTTCTCCTTCTCCGTGTTAAAGTGCTATAGACGTAAACTATATATTAACCTATTTGAGTAAAAAAATCAATGATTTCCGATTATATTACTCATAACTATAATTCATAATATACGATGGCTGTTATTCTTTCAGATATTCCTTCAGAAATCCGATCAGTTTCTCCATCTCCTCCGGCGTTCCTATGCTGATACGCAGGTAATTATCAATTCTTGGCTTTGCAAAATAACGTACATAAATATGCTTCTCCCGCAAAGCTTCAAAAATCTGTTTTGCCGGCACTTTTTCATGTGTGGCAAAAATAAAATTACTTTTTGAATCACCGAAAGAAAAACCAAGTGCTGCCAGTTCCTTTTTTGTCCACTCTCTCGTTTGGATCACTTTGCTGCATGTTTCTTCAAAATACTGCCTGTCCCGAATCGCCTCCACTCCGAGTGCAAGTGCTGTCTGGTTCAGTGTATACGAATTGAAAGAATACTTCACGTCATTGATATAACGGATCAGCTTCTCATTGCCCATGGCAAAGCCAAGCCGCATGCCTGCCAGTGAACGTGACTTTGAAAAAGTCTGTACCACAAGAAGATTCTCATACTTCTCTATCAACGGAAGTGCCGATTCTCCTCCAAAATCGATGTAGGCCTCATCCACAACAACGATCACATCCCTGTTGTGCAAAAGGATGTCTTCGATTTCTGAAAGCGGCATGAGATTACCGGTCGGTGCATTCGGATTCGGGAATATAATGCCGCCGTTTTCTCCGTAATAGTCTTCTTTCCTGATGCAAAAATTTTCATCCAGTGCCTTCGTCTCATAAGGGATGCGGAGCATATCTGCCCATACATCATAAAAAGAATACGTAATATCCGGAAACAGGATCGGTGTTTTACTGTTAAAAAATGTCATAAAAATCATGGCCAGCACATCATCGGATCCAACACCGGTAAAAACCTGGTCACTCTTGATCCCATAATAATCTGCGATCGCATCCACTAATACTTTGCAGGTTGGTTCCGGATAAAGCCGCAGCCTGTCTGTGTCAAATTCTTTCAGTGCCTGTATTACTCCCGGAGCCGGCGGATAAGGATTTTCATTTGTATTCAGCTTGACCATATCAGGCTGATTGGGCTGTTCTCCCGGAACATACGGTTCTACTTTTCTTACATAACTTTCCCAGTGATTCATTCTTTTTCTCACTCCATATGTCTTTCTGTTTTTTCTTCCCGATTACAGAAGATGATAATCATGTGCCAGCTTCTCGAAAGCTGCAAGTGAATTTTTTACTGTCTCATGTGAAACACAATATGCCAGTCTGACATAGCCCGGACATCCGAACGCACTGCCTTTTACCATAATAATGTTATATTTCTTTCCTGCAGCCACGAATTTTTCTTCATCTTCCTCTGGGGATTTTACCCACATATAGAATGCTCCTTCCGGTTTGATACAGGAAAAACCATATTTTTTTAACCCTTCATATAACATCTTCCGGTTCTCATCGTAAAATTCCAAATTAGTCTTCTCGTCCAGACATCTGGCAACTGCTTTTTGAAGCAGGGATGGTGCATTGACAAATCCAAGGGTGCGGTTAGACACCACGATTCCCTCGATCACAAGCTCACTATCCGCTACTTCATCCGGAACAACTACATATCCGATCCGTTCTCCCGGCAGAGAAAGTGATTTGCTGAAGGAATAGCCGACGATCGTATTCTTATAGTACTTTGTCAGGAAATCTTCCTGATTGCCATCATAAACAAGTTCACGATATGGTTCGTCCGATACCAAATAGATCTCATGTCCGATTTCTTTTTCCTTCTGTTCCATGATACCTGCCATTTTTCTCATGGTCTCTTCCTTATAGATCACACCGGTCGGATTATTCGGTGTATTCACGATCACTGCTTTTGTTTTCACATTGATCGCTTTTTCAAAAGCATCCAGATCGGGCTGGAATGTTTCATAGTCCGGTGCCACTGCTACCACTTCTGCATCAAAATTTGCCGCATAGCTTTTATATTCCCCGAAAAATGGTGCAAATACGATCACCTCATCCCCCGGATCCAAGATCGTTTTAAAAATGATATTCAAACCGCCTGCAGCTCCGACTGTCATAACAATATTATGTGCGTCAAACGCTGTTGCAAACCTTTTATTCAAATTGTCTGCAATCGCCTTCCTCACATCCTCATATCCCGCATTGTCCATATATCCATGGAGTACCAGAGGATCTGTTTCCTCCACAAGTTCCTTAATCGCCAGATTCAGGGCTTTCGGTGCAGGTGTCGCCGGATTGCCAAGCGAAAAGTCATAGACATTTTCCTTTCCGACCCTGGCTGCCAGTTCATTTCCTTCTATAAACATTGCACGGATCGCAGAGCTTCCCTGTAACGCTTTTTGTATCTTCTTCGAAATCATAATAACCCTCACATACTTTTATTTATTCTGCCAAATGAAATCTCTGATTTCCGGATCTGTAATCCCCGGATTTCATCCAGTCACTTTTTCACACCTTATACTTTACAGCAATAACGTGTGAAAGTAAAGGATTCTTTCAAAAAAATCTCCAAAACTTTTTAAGTAAAATGTAACCTGAAAAGAAAACTTACGTCTTTTACAGTAAAGAGATCTATGAGAAAATATATACGTAAAAAATCAGTCAAAGATAACAGGCATTAAGGGGATACTATGATACAACACATGGATGATGAAAAAATAATCGATCTCTACTGGAACAGAGATCAGAGTGCAATACAACATACTGCTGATAAATATGGGAATTATTGTAACCGGATTGCAAAAAATATTCTTATAAGCAAAGAAGATTGTGAAGAATGTGTCAATGATACATGGATGAAGGCCTGGAATGCAATGCCGGATGCAAGACCATCGATCTTATCTGCATTTTTAGGATCGATCACAAGGAATATCTGTCTTGACCGATACCGGAAAATACATACTGCCAAAAGAGGCTCTGGTCAGGTCGACTTTATTTTCGACGAGCTGCTCGATCTGACCGATGGAAAAGAACCTCTCCATTATATAGAAGAAAAGGAATTGGCAGACAGCATAAACCGCTTTCTGAAAAATCTCCCGAAAGAGCATCGAATCATATTCGTGCGGCGGTATTGGTATATGGATCCGATTGCAGAGATTGCCAGACGCTGTATGTGCACGGAGAGTAAAATCAAAACTGTTTTGTTCCGGATCAGGGGAAAACTGATGGAACACTTAAAAATGGAGGGATTTGTACAATGAATAAAACTCAATGGGAAGACCTGATCGGGAAAATCGATCCTGTTTATGTAGAAGAGGCAGAACAATGGAGTAAAGCTGCTCAGAAGAAGACCCGCCGGAGACGCTTCACTGCCATGGCAGCATGTATCTGCGTTTTACTGATCACTGCTATTGCATCCTTTGATCTGTTTTTCCCCAAAAAAGAGGCTCCTGCCGAAATGGCTGCAAATCCGGAGTCTGCTGCTGACACAGATCAAACTATTTTAAATGAAGCTGCTCCTGCCTCGGAAAAAACTGACAAAAATGATTCTTCTACACCTGAGCAGGTCAAAGAATCAGACGACATTTCTACTTCCGTTCAGACTGCAGTAAATGATTTTGCTTCTGCCTCAGAACAGATTAATATAAATGAAATAAATTCCATGAAATGCCTTGCTATCGATATAAATATCGATCATGAAGCCGATCTGTCCGGGAATGAGATGGAAGAATATTACGGTGTGAAAATATTTCCGGAAAGTCTGCCTGCTGACCTGACAGATGAAAGCCTGACCGGAAAACTTTATTATAATGATAAAAATCAGGTGATCGCCGATAACAATGTATTTGAGTATCATGCTCCGGATGGTAAGAAGTATCTGCAAATCGGAGTCCGGACAATAGAATCCGGTGAGATCATACAATTTGCAGATGATGGACTGGCTGCTTCCGTGATAAACGGAATCTATGTAACAATCGCAAAAATCACTGATGAAAAACAGGAATGCTATACTGCTGTTTTTGAAAAAGACAACGTAAAATTTACAATCCAGACAAAAAGTCTGACACTGGACGAACTGCTTTCAATATTACGTGAGCTTTGTTAAAGACACCCAAATCTTCTAAAATATAAAAAGCAAGGAGGTTGTACCTATGAAAAGAAAACTACTCACACTATTTATCGGATGTATGACACTGAATTTACTTGGCTGCGGCAATAGTGGCACTCTCTCTTCCTCTACAAAACAGCTGACGACAAATGATACCCCAGAAGTATCCACACAAACCGAAGCTCCTGCCAAACCCGAAACCACTGCTCAGCCTGATCCTGCCCTGACAGCCGGCAATACAGAAGACTTTTCTACACGCTATCTTACTTTTGCAACAGACTTACTGAAGCAGACTTATCAGCCGGGGAAAAATGAGATGCTCTCTCCACTGTCGATTTTGGCAGCACTTACCATGACAGAAAATGGTGCCAGAGGAGATACCTTATCTCAGATGGAGCAGGTAATATCCAATGGAGTATCCGTCACACAGCACGGACAGGAGTTGTCAGCATACGTGAAGAATCTGCCGGATACAGAAAACGCACATCTTGGCATTGCCAATTCCATCTGGTTTAAAAAATCGGATGCCCTGCATATAGAAGATGATTTTCTAACGAAAAACACAGATTTATTTCAAGCAGAAATTTATGAAGCACCTTTTGATGATACAACATTAAAAGATATCAATACCTGGGTATCAGACAAAACCGAAAAGATGATTCCACAGATATTAAACAAAATTGATGAAAACTCTGTCATGTATCTGATCAATGCCGTCGCATTTGATGCAAAATGGCAAAATCCCTATGAAAAATCAGATGTTCAAAATGGTATCTTTACAAGAGAAAACGGGACAACGGAAGATGTTTCCATGATGTATTCCACAGAAGCTTTTTATCTGGAAGATGAGAATACAACCGGCTTTATCAGACCTTACGAAGATGGTTATCAATTTGTTGCACTGCTTCCTGATGAAGGTATAAGTATGAATGACTATATCCATAAACTCACAGAAGAAAAGCTTGCAAACCTGATTGAAAATGCCAGCACGGAGTATGATGTATATGCTTCCATTCCAAAATTTGATTCCGAATATGCGATTGAGTTAAACGACACCTTGAAAAACATGGGGATCACAGATGCATTCGACGAAACGAAAGCTGATTTTACCGGAATCGGGACAAGTGACAAAGGAAATCTGTCTATCAGCAATGTTATCCACAAAACCTTCATCAGCGTAGATGAACAGGGAACCAAAGCAGGTGCTGCCACACTCGTTGGCATTAGTGAATGTGCTGCAATTGACAACCCATCAAAAACGGTCTATCTCGACCGGCCTTTTGTCTACACCATCATCGACTCCGAAACCAACCTTCCTGTCTTCCTCGGCATAACAGACTCTGTTACCGATTAATATCATCCCTGGGATTATAGAAGGTGGATTGACATTCTTTGTAGTATTACAAACACAGATTGATAAAAGTATCCTTTTGGTTTTGTCTGAAAAGTTTCTGCTTTTTTATAGAAATGTTCGAATTATGGGATTTATCAGCGGCATCGCTTGCCTTCCATGATTGATCCCGTTCGTTCAGGGATGGACAGTCCCACCATAAATGTACGGTTGTTTTAAACGCTTCGTGAGTATGTCGTGCAATCGTTAATGCCGCTATCCAGACAGATGGGCGGGTTCAAAATAATCTTAACGCAGTGGTTATATTTTGAACCCGCAATTACCAATGTCGATAGCGGCATTTATGATTGCCAGACGTACGAGCAGCGTTTAAAACAACCGTACATTTATGGTGGGACAGTTCATCTTTGAACGGACGGAATCGTGGAAGACAAACGATGCCGTTGATAAATCCAAATAATTCTCACAAATTTCCATAAAAAAGCAGGAACTTCTCAGGCACAACTCAAAAGGATACTTTTATCAATCTGTGTCCATAAGCTATAAAAATGTCAATCCACCTTCTGTAATCCCACGGACGATGTGAATCGGCAATAGAGTCCGTTACTGTCTTTTCATGAAGGCTTCGATTTCGTCCGGGGTACGGATGATGGATTCAGAAAGGCATTCGCAGCCGTCTTCTGTGATCAGAAGATCGTCTTCAATGCGGATACCAATCTCCCATTCGTCGATGTAGAGACCCGGCTCATCTGTAATGATCGCACCCGGTTTTAATTCTTCACAGGCTGCTGCTGTCACATCATGTACATCAATTCCAAGATGGTGTGATACACCGTGCATGTAATAAGTACCGATCTCTTCTTCTTTCTCGATCAGTCCAAGCTTTATGCATCCTTTTGCAAGAACTTCCTTTGCGATATCATTTAATTCTCTTAATGTCATTCCCGGTTTTGCAGCTTTTGCAACTTCACGGTTTGCAGAAAGGACAATTTCATAAACCGCTCTCTGCTGTTCTGTAAATGTTCCGTTGACCGGATAGGTTCTTGTGATATCTGCACAATATCCACGGTATTTTGCTCCGAGATCCATCAGAAGAAGTGTTCCGTCCTCGCAGATATCCTGATTGGTTTCATAATGAAGCATTGTTCCGTTTGCTCCGCTTCCGGCGATGGTAGGAAATGATGTTCCCTCGGCACCATTATAGCGGATCGTATATTCAAAATTTGCCTGTGCCTGGTATTCTGCCATGCCAGGTTCTAATGTTTTCATTACATGCTGCAGTGCCTTGTCTGTGATCTTAACCGCTTCCTTTACAAGTGCGATCTCATCTTCATCTTTTTGCATACGAAGCTCTGCGATTTGCTGGGATATATTTTTAATCGCATGTCCCGGATATTTATCTGCAAATTCCCTTGCTTTTATCATATTGTATTCCGGCATATCTTCAAGCTGATATCTGTAACAGTCAAAATAGAGGCTGTCTATATCTTCTCTTGCCATCATTCGGTCAACTGCACTTTCAAAAGAATCCAAAAACAGAATATCGTCGATTCCTGAAATTTCTTTTGCCTCATTCACCGTTACTTTTCTTCCATACCAACGTTCCTGTGTCGGATCTGCTTCTTCGATAAAAAGAATTGTTTTCTCTTCTTTCCATGTTTTCTTCATCAGAAGAATCATATGGTCTCTTCTTAAACCTGTCAGATAAAAGAAATTTCTGTTTGCCTCAAACGGTGCATATTCATCTGCACTCACATGGCTCTCAATACCAGAAAATAAAATTAACGCTGAAGAGCTTTCCATTTTATCAAAAATCTGTTTTCTTCTGTTTGCAAAATTCATAATTATTCTCCTTTTTTTCATCACTTGAGGCACATATCCCAAATATGGACATGTGCCTCTTCTTAAAAGCTGTCTTTACAGACTGTTTTATTTATAATCTATTCTGATAATATATTTTAACAGACTTTGCCACAAATAGCTATGCTTCTGCTGCCAGCTGGATTCTGGATGTAATCTCTCTGATCTCTTTCATCATCGCACAGTACATTTCCATTTCAAGACTAACTGGTGACATATGCGGATTCTCCTGCTTCATACGATATGTCTCTACTAACAATTTACGCTTTGTCTCTTCAAGTTCCATTAGCTGCTCTTTGCTCATGTCTATTCTCCCTATACATCATGTTTTGTTGCATATCTGCATACATACTCACCCTCAGTTTTTTCACACTGGTTTTCTCTCGTGCGCACGCATTATCTATCATATCACATGTGGGAGTTTTTACTATATGAATTTCATAGACATTTTTACCAATCTTTTCTTTCACATTTGGCACTTTTGTCTCTTTACACCAAAAAATTCATCACTTTTTACAATTGCATTAACGTTTGTAATGCCTCATTTTCTACAATACACTTTCCATGTTCTTTAATAAATGCAATCCGGTTCGTGTCCGCAAACCGTTCTTTATTGTACTCAACCACGATAAATGCAAACGGACGCAGATCTGCTTTGGAAAAATGTATAAAATCCATCACAAGATAATATTTCTCTTTCAGCTTATAAAGACTGTTCTGTGGGATTTTTTCTCCAAATGTCCCAGCCTGTAACAGACGTACGATCTCATCGATACTGTCAAACGCAAGTCCAAACGGTACTGAACTCTCATATACTGTGTTCTCATCCTCTTCTTCGGACTGGTTCGTATCCTCTGATGCTTTCTCCTGTCTGGTTTCTCTGACATTCTCCTGTTCCTGGGACAATTCCCCTGATGTCTCTTTTTTCTGCTCTTTCATCTGGCTTTTTCCTGCATATTTCTGCAGAAATTCATCTATCATATTCTTCTTCTCTTCCCGGTTCATCTGCCGGAATTCATCAAGCTTCTCAGGTGCCGCCTGACTCATCAGCTGGCCAACCGTATCGATCAGATTTTTAAAATTCATCTCTGTCTCTCCACCAAATGTGATCGCCATGCTGTGATCCTGCATGAGTTCGGCTTTCACCATCGGTGAAAAGTTATCCAGACTGATATGTTCATGCTCCTCCACAAGTTCAACAACAGAACGCATAAACTTCTGTGTCACTTCTGTATTTCCAATAATATCATCAATATCATATCCCAGTTCTCTGATCTCCTCTTCTGAAAGAGCACATCTGATCTGGTTTTCTCCCATTCTTTTAATTTCCATATACTACCTCTTTTATTGCTTTCCATCTATTGCAACAGTAATTTTCCTGTTAATATCTTTCTAATCAATTCTTACTACTGCATTTATACTATGTTTTGCACTGTTTGTAAATAGATATGATACAGAACTGCCATCTTAAGATCTTTATTTAAAAATGCGGTTGCTGCACAAAAGCCCTGTACAACAGCCGCACTTTTTCATTTTTCATATTGTTTTAATTCTTGTTACGCTCTACTCTGGCGGTGAGTTTATCGCCCTCAGTATCGATCAAGATCGTATCTCCTTCACCTACTTCATCTGCAAGGATCAGTTTCGCAGAAAGTGTTTCCACATGCTTCTGCAGGAAACGTTTGAGTGGTCTTGCACCATAAATCGGATCATATCCATGATCAATAATAAACTGTCTTGCACTGTCGGTAAGTTCTACTGTGATCTCACGATCAGAAAGACGCTTATTCAGATCATTCATGAGCAGGGTAATGATGCTGCCGATATTCTCCTTGGTCAGAGGTTTGAACATGATGATCTCATCCAGACGGTTTAAAAATTCCGGTCTGAAATGACCCTTTAATTCATCCATAACTGCTTTCTCACAGGCAGGATTGATCTCACCATTCTCATCGATTCCCTCTAACAGATGTGCTGAACCAAGGTTGGATGTCATGATAATGATCGTATTCTTAAAATCAACGGTCCTTCCCTGCGAATCCGTGATACGTCCATCATCAAGCACCTGTAATAATACATTAAATACATCCGGATGTGCTTTTTCCACTTCATCAAACAATACAACAGAATATGGTTTCCTACGTACTGCTTCTGTCAGCTGACCGCCCTCATCATATCCGACATATCCTGGAGGTGCTCCGATCAGACGGGACACAGAATATTTCTCCATATACTCACTCATATCGAGACGTACCATGTTGGACTCATCATCAAAAAGACTTGCTGCAAGTGCCTTTGCAAGCTCTGTTTTACCTACACCGGTTGGTCCTAAGAACAGGAAGGAACCGATTGGCTTGCTCGGATCCTTGATTCCGGCTTTGGAACGGATGATGGCTTCTGTCACTTTTGTGACACCCTCGTCCTGACCAATCACACGTTTGTGCAGTTCCTCATCCAGATGCAGTGTCTTATTACGCTCACTCTCTGTTAATTTGGCAACCGGAATACCAGTCCATCTGGAAATGATCCGTGCGATCTCTTCCTCGCTGACATTCTCATGTACCAGTGAAAGGTCTTTATTCTTTACAGCATCTTCCTCTGTTTCCAACTGCTTCTGCAGCTGTGGAAGCTTTCCATATTGAAGTTCTGCTGCTTTTTCAAGATCGTAATTCTGCTGGGCAGTTTTTATATCATTTTTTACCTGTTCTATCTCTTCACGAAGCTTCTGCACTTTTTCAACAGATTTCTTTTCATTCTCCCACTGGACTTTCTTCGTATTAAATTCGTCACGAAGTTCTGCAAGTTCCTTCTGAAGATCTGCCAGACGTTCCTGACTCAGACGATCTGTCTCTTTTTTAAGAGCCGTCTCTTCGATCTCCATCTGCATAATACGACGGTTCAATTCATCCAGCTCTGTCGGCATGGAATCCAGTTCCGTCTTGATAAGAGCACACGCCTCATCCACAAGGTCAATTGCTTTATCCGGCAGGAAACGGTCGGAAATATAACGGTTTGAAAGCACTGCTGCTGATACCAGTGCAGAATCTGTGATCTTAACGCCATGGAATACTTCATAACGTTCCTTCAGACCACGGAGAATCGAAATTGTGTCCTCAACCGTTGGCTCATCTACCTGTACCGGCTGGAAACGACGTTCCAGTGCAGCGTCTTTCTCAATATATTCACGATACTCATCCAATGTAGTCGCACCGATACAGTGTAACTCACCCCGGGCAAGCATTGGTTTTAACAACTGTCCGGCATCCATTGCTCCGTCTGTCTTACCTGCTCCGACAATCGTATGCAGCTCATCAATAAACAGAATGATCTGTCCGTTGGAATTTTTGATGTCATCAAGAACTGCTTTTAAACGTTCCTCAAACTCACCACGATATTTTGCACCTGCAACAAGTGCACCCATATCCAGTGCGAAGAGTTTCTTATCTTTTAGTCCTTCTGGAACATCTCCACGGACGATCCTCTGTGCGAGTCCTTCTACAACTGCTGTTTTACCTACACCAGGCTCACCGATCAGAACCGGATTGTTTTTTGTCTTTCTGGAAAGGATACGGACAACGTTACGGATCTCTGCATCACGGCCGATCACCGGATCCAGCTTCTGGTTCTTTGCCCTCTCTACCATATCATATCCATATTTTTCCAAAGTGTCATAAGTAGCTTCCGGATTATCGGAAACAACTCTCTGATTTCCTCTTACTGTAGAAAGTGCCTGTAAGAATCTCTCACGGGTAATTCCATACTCTTTGAAAATCTCTTTCATTGCCTTATTCGGATACTTGATCAGACATAAGAATAAATGTTCAACCGAAACATATTCGTCTCCCATTGCTTTTGCCTCATCCTCTGCATGAATAAGCACTTTATTAAGATCCTGCCCGATAAACACCTGTCCACCGGATACCTTCACGCGGGCTGCCAGATGACGCTCAGCGTTATCCATGAAGTGTTCCTTCTGGATCTCCATTTTCTCTATTAATTTTGGAATCAGTCCATCCTGCTGTCTTAATAAAGCAACAAGCAAATGTTCCTGTTCGATCTCCTGATTTCCATATTCATAGGCGAGCTTTTCACAATCGTTAATGGCTTCTACTGATTTTTGTGTAAATTTCTGAATGTTCATACGCTTACCTCCTCTTGTTCCTTACTGGTTACATCTATCTGAAAAAGATCCGCCTTCTGTTCTTACACATTGGTTTCTCTTTACAAATTTTGTTATATCACCAGTTGTTAGCACTGTCAAGAGGTGAGTGCTAATTATTTTATGAAAATTTTGTGAATTCCTGTATTTACAAATAATTGTCTGTTTTCTTTTTTATGACCGGTTCATCTCATCTCTCATTTTTCTCAGGATTTTCTTCTCCATCCGGCTCACCTGCACCTGTGTCACTGACAGAATTTTTGCCACGTCACATTGTGTCTTATTCTCGTAATATCTTAACCGGATGAGTTTTTTCTCTGTCTCATCCAGAGAATCTAAAAGCTGCCCGACCAGCAGTTCATTTAAAACGGTTTCTGTTTCCGGCATGCCATCTTCTCCTGTTTTATTTTTAATCTGATCGATCAATAGCATTTCCTCACCGTCACTTCCGGCAACCGGCTGATAAATAGACTCTACCCTATAATTTGCTTCAAGTGCCATTATGATCTCCTCCCTGGAAAGCTCTGTGATCACCGCGATTTCCATCAGTGTCGGTTCTCTTCCGAGCTCTTTTGTAAGCATTTCTTTTGCCTTCCCTATTTTGTATCCATTCTCCTTAAGGCTTCTGCTGACTTTTACCATGCCGTCATCTCTTAAAAAACGACGGATCTCTCCCATGATCAATGGTACTGCATAAGTTGAAAATGCAAGATTTAATGACAGGTCAAAATGACTGACTGCTTTGATCAGCCCGATGCATCCTACCTGAAAAAGTTCTTCTCTGTCGTGTCCTCTCTGCTCAAATCTCCGAACGATCGCATGAACCAGTCCAAGGTTATCAGAAATAACTTTGTCCCTGGCTTTTTTATCCCCATCCTGTGCCTGTCTGATCAGTTCTGCCTGATATGTCATAGGCTAGACTTCCTTTGATCCTATTTTCTTCGTCATATGTACGCTTGTCCCCTGTCCCGGAGCTGATTCGACTTCCAGTTTATCCATAAACGCTTCCATAAAGGAAAATCCCATTCCGGAACGCTCTAACTCAGGTTTTGTCGTATAGAATGGTTCCATTGCCTTTTTTACATCACAGATTCCAATTCCTTTATCAGATACAGTGATCTCAACTTCCTGTCCGCAGATTTTACATAGCACTTCAACCTTTTGCTCCGGGCTTTGATATCCGTGTATGATCGCGTTGGTAACTGCTTCAGAAACTGCCGTCTTTATATCAGCGATCTCATCCAATGTGGGATTTAATTCTGCCACAAAAGCCGTGACCGCCATTCTCGCAAAGCTCTCATTTACTGATCTTGCGTCAAAAATTATTTTCATTTCATTCCTGTTTGCCATACATCCTCCTCTTCTTTGCCTGTTTTCTTATGCCTCTATCCGGATAATTTTTTTCAGTCCGGATGCTGAAAAAATTTTATCAATCCTCGCATTCAGATGGCAGGCTGCCACATCACCGCCTGAAAAGTTCATATTACGGTATCTCCCGATCAGAACACCGATCCCTGAGCTGTCCATAAACTCTGTGTCCGTAAAGTCAAATATCAAATGTCTCACATGATACATACTGATCAACAGGTCTGTCTGTGCCCTTAACATTCCTGCCTGATGATGATCCACTTCTTTTGGCATATAAATGATCAGACTCCCTGTTTCCCTGATATATACACTGTCCATATTTCCCCTCCCATGCAATAATTATGTAAACCTTTTTCGTGCTTACCAAACCTGGCTCCCGGATATTTTTTTCAATTCCTTCCGATACCAGAATTTCCGATTTACAGCCTTAATTAACGAATCCCACAAAAAAAAGAAGCTGTACAAAAGTTCACAGACAATGCTGCTTTTCTTTCGTACAACTTCTTTTCTGTTATTTCTGGCTCATGTTATTCCTGACCCAGATAATTTTTTGCGTTATTTGCGCGTTCTGTATTTGGATATAATTCGATGACTTTCTCATAATAAGGCTTTGCACTCTCCATATCATTATTCTTACGATAAGACTGTGCAAGATAGTAAATAGCATTACCATTCTCATAAGACTCGTCCATCTCCGTCACTTTCTTCAATGCTTCGATCGCATCTGCATACTTTCCTGAAGAATATGCATTATATCCATCTGTATAAAGTGTCTGAATATATTCTGCATTCAACGAAGTATTCATCTCATCATAGATTGCTTTTGCTTCTTCGGAAAGATCGTCCTGTTTTACATTGGCAAGTGCTTCACCTGCTGCCTGTACATCGTTCTTTCCATATGCCTCATACGCTGCCAGTAACTGCTCATAGCTGGTGATCTTTCCATTGGAGGATTCCTCGCTCGTTTTGGCATCCGTGATCTGAGCTGTCAGATCATCCACCTGCTTCTGCAGGCTTGTGATCGTATTGTTCTTAGTAGAGATCGTATTATTCGCTTCCAGGATTTCTGCTTTTGCATTGTTCTGGATCACTCTTTTGGCACCCGGAACGATCAGAAAACAGGTGATTGCAATTCCGATCACGATTCCGATGATCATATTGACGATCGTACCTATTGCCGAATCATCTTTCAGGTACTTTGGCTGGATGATCGTTTCATTTCCACTCTGATAAGAAATAAGTTCATCATTGGCAGACTTCTTATTCGGATTCTGCTGTCTGAGTCCGGCGTTCGCTTCTTTCAGATAACGAAGTGTCACTGTATTGTTCACATCGATCTTTCCTGCATTGCGGAGAGATTTCTTCGCCAGATCATAACGTTCTTCCTGAATATATAAAAGTGCAAGAAGCTGATGTCCTCTTACAAGCTTTGGATTCAGATTCAGTACCTTCTTCAACTGAATGATCGCAAGATCTCTGCTGTTCTGCTTGCAGTACATCAATGCCTGATTGTACTTCTTGATCGTCTGATTCACAGCATCAAGCCTTGTCTTATTATTCTGAATATCATCCAGATATCCACTTGCCAGGTTATCCTTTGGCTGATAGCTCTTACTGATCACCCATTCTGTCAGTGCTTCTACTGTCTCACCCATTTCATAGTAGACAAGTCCCAACAGATTTCTCGCATCGATATTTAATTTATTAAAACGAAGACTTATCTTAAGGCTCTCGATTGCTCCTGACAGGTCTCTTACACCTGCCTTCTGTAAAGCATCATTATAATACGCATTCGATGCCATCTTTATCTTCTTGTATAGTCTCACATCTGCTCCGCATTCCGGGCATTTGTCTTCTTTTCCAAGTTCTGCTCCGCAGTTATAACAATTCATTCAAAACCTCTTTCATTCCTACCGCTAGTTCTGCTTTAATTCCTGCAGCATTTCCTGCAATACATCTGTCATATCCGTAAGTTCTCTATTGTAAATTGCCTGCTCAGCTTCTTCTACCTCAAGGCTTGGCTTGAAATTCTTTAATTCTTCCTCAAAATTAATCATACTCTCAATCCTCTCTCTCTGTGTTCTTTTGATTATAATATACCACCAGATGAGATTCAACGCTATTTTCTTAAAATTCTATGAATTCTACTGATTTTTAACCGACAAATTTTGCTAAAAACTTTAATTTAAAGCATAGCTGACACCAAAAATACTGATACAAATTTGCTATTACTCGCTACCTAAAGAGTTGGGAGTCTTCTCGACTGAGATAAAAACTTCAGACCCGGGCCTATAAAACCCGGGTCTGTCTGGTATACAATGTTTTTATTTCATCTGTGCAAGACGTTCTTTTACCTGAGCCATCATCTGTTCATAGCCTGCAAGTTTTTCTTTTTCTTCCTGGACTTTTGATTCCGGAGCTTTGCTTAAGAACTTCTCATTGGAAAGCATTCCTTTGGAACGTGCAAGTTCTTTTTCGAGACGTGCCTGTTCTTTTTGGAGACGTTCTTTTTCTTTTTCAAAATCTACCAGATCTTCCAGTGGAAGGTACAGTGTTGCACCAGGGATCACAACAGAAACAGCATCTTCTTCAATTCCTGCTTTATCTACCTGGACAGCGATCTCGCTTGCACCTGCAAGGTTTCCGTAAACTTCTTTATTTGCTTCAAAGGTATCCCTGATCTTTGCATCTTCAGATACGATGAAGATTTTTGCTTTTCTTGATGGTGGAACATCCATCTCTGTGCGGAGGTTACGGACACCTTTTACAAGATCTTTGCAATGCTCAACCATTTCTTCTTCAGCTGGGAAGTTCCATTCTTCTTTGTATTCAGGCCATTTTGCAAGCATAATGGTATCTTCTTCCGGATGCAGTGTGCAGAAAATCTCCTCTGTGATAAATGGCATAAACGGATGTAACAGCTTAAGTGCCTCTGTCAATACTGTTTTTAATGTCCAGAATGCTGCATTTGCAGAAGCCGGATCATTCTCTTTGTTATAAGTGCGGACTTTTGCGATCTCGATATACCAGTCACAGAATTCGTCCCAGATAAAGTCATAAACCTTCTGGACTGCGATACCCATCTCGTATTTGTCCATGTTCTCTGTCACGTCTTTTGCGAGAGTGTTTACTCTGGATAAAATCCATTTATCTGCTGCTTTTAACTCAAAAAGAGCCGGTGTTTTGATCTCTGCACCTTCCAAATTCATCATAATGAAACGGGATGCATTCCATACTTTATTGGCAAAGTTTCTGGAAGATTCTACTCTCTCCCAGTAGAAACGCATATCGTTACCCGGTGCATTACCTGTGATCAGTGTCAGACGGAGTGCATCTGCACCGTATTTATCGATCACCTCTAATGGATCGATACCATTTCCAAGAGACTTACTCATCTTACGTCCCTGGGAATCGCGTACCAGACCATGGAATAATACAGTGTGGAATGGAGCCTTGCCCATCTGCTCATAACCAGAGAAGATCATACGGATTACCCAGAAGAAAATGATATCATATCCGGTTACTAAAACATCATTCGGATAGAAGTAATCTAAATCTTCTGTTTTTTCCGGCCAGCCAAGTGTGGAGAATGGCCATAATGCAGAGGAGAACCATGTATCTAATGTATCCGGATCCTGAGTCATATGAGTGCATCCACATTTTGGGCACTTGTGAGGTGCTTCTTTGGAAACAACCATCTCACCGCACTCATCACAGTAGTATGCCGGGATTCTGTGTCCCCACCATAACTGTCTGGAAATACACCAGTCACGGATGTTATCTGTCCAGTTGAAGTATGTCTTCTCCATACGTTTTGGAAGTAACTGGATCTCTCCGTTCTTAACGCCTTCAACAGCCGGTTTGATCATCTCATCCATCTTAACGAACCACTGCTGTTTGATCATCGGCTCAACCGTTGTGCCACAGCGGTCATGTGTACCTACATTGTGGGAATGAGGAACAACTTTTACCAAAAGTCCTGCATCTTCAAGATCTTTTACAAGTGCTTTTCTGCACTCATAACGATCCATGCCTTCGTATTTTCCGGCTAATTTATTCATTGTTGCATCATCATTGATCACAACGATTTCTTCTAAGTTATGACGTTTTCCGACTTCAAAGTCGTTCGGGTCATGTGCAGGTGTGATCTTTACGCATCCAGTTCCGAATTCCTTATCAACATATGGATCTGCGATCACAGGGATCTCTCGGTCTGTCATTGGGAGCTTTAACATCTTTCCAACGATGTCTTTGTATCTCTCATCATCCGGATTCACAGCAACTGCAGTATCTCCGAATAAAGTCTCCGGTCTTGTTGTTGCGATCTCAACGAATCTTCCTTCCTCGCCAACTACCGGATAGTTGATGTGCCAGAAGAATCCGTCCTGTTCTTCATGCTCTACCTCTGCATCGGAAATAGATGTCTTACATACCGGGCACCAGTTTACGATACGGGAACCTTTGTAGATATATCCTTTTTCGTATAATTTAATGAAAACTTCCTGTACAGCATCAGAACAGCCTTTGTCCATGGTAAAACGTTCTCTCTGCCAGTCAGCAGAAGAACCCAGTTTCTTTAACTGATTGATGATACGGCTTCCGTATTCTTCTCTCCATTCCCAGCATTTCTCTAAGAAACCTTCTCTTCCGAGATCTGCCTTGTCAATTCCTTTTTCTTTTAAAGACTGGATTACTTTTACTTCTGTTGCAATCGAAGCATGGTCTGTTCCAGGCTGCCATAATGCATTGTATCCCTGCATTCTCTTGTAGCGGATCAGAATATCCTGCATGGTGTTGTCTAATGCGTGTCCCATGTGAAGCTGTCCTGTAATGTTTGGTGGAGGCATCACAATGGTAAATGGTTTCTTGCTGCGGTCTGCTTCTGCATGGAAGTAACCGTTATCTTCCCATTTTTTATAGAGGCGTCCTTCAATGCCCTTCGGGTCATAGGTTTTTGCTAATTCCTTCATTTGTCTCTTTCCTTTCTTTGTAAAAATAAAGAAACCCTTCACATCCTTACGGATGCAAAGGGCGTGTCAACGCGGTACCACCTTTGTTATGTTGTAAAAACAACATATCTCTGCCGGCTCATTCCTAAGCCTCTGTCCTGTAACGGGGACAACCCGTTCCCACTTACTTCTGACTGTTCTTCGATATACGAAAATCCTTCTCCGTATGATCCGTATACAAGTTCTCCTACTCATATACAACAGACAGGTTCGGTGCGACGGTTCAAAAGCTACCTTCCACACAGCATGTTCTGGTGACATCTCTCAGCCGGTGAATGTCATTCTCTTTCAGGTGTCTGTGTGT